>JACDCN010000229.1 GCA_013817555.1 Actinomycetota bacterium | reverse complement strand
GGATAGCCTAGCCTCCCACATCGCAGACAAGAAGCTTCTCCTCCTCTTCGACAACTTCGAGCAGGTCGTCGAGGCGGCATCCGAGCTCGCCTCTCTCCTCGCTAGCTGCCCAAGCCTCGATCTGCTGGTGACGAGCCGCGAGCCACTGCACCTCACCGGCGAACAGGAGTACCCGGTGCCGCCGTTGGTTCGCGAGGAGAGCGTCGGCTTCTTCCTGGCTAGGGCGCGAGCGGTGAAGCCCGACTTCGATGCGAATGGATCGGTTTCGGAGATCTGTCTGCGCCTCGACGACCTCCCGCTTGCGCTCGAGTTGGCCGCCGCCCGAGTGAAGGCACTCTCCCCGGAGCAGATCCTCTCCCGGCTCGAGCAGCGGCTTCCCCTTCTCACGGGTGGTGCGCGCGACCTGCCCGAGCGCCAGCGCACGCTACGGGCGACGATCGAGTGGAGCCACGAACTCCTCTCACCTGAGGAACAGGAGCTCTTTCGCCGCCTTTCTGTATTTGCGGGCGGTTGCACACTCGACGCGGCGGAGGAGGTGTGCGAGGCGAACCTCGACACACTCCAATCGCTCGTCGAGAAGAGCCTCCTTCGCTTCTCGGACGAGCGCTACTGGATGCTCGAGACGATCCGCGAATTCGCGGGTGAGCGCCTGGCCGACTCCGAGGATGAGGCGGCGCTCCGTGGGCGGCACGCGCGCTGGTACGGAGACTTGGCGGAGCGAGCCGAACCAGAGTGGAACGGAGTCAACGCGGCGAGTTGGTTCATCCGCTTCGAGAGCGAGCTCAACAATCTGCGGCATGCCATCGACTGGGGCCTGGGAAACGAACGTCTCCTCGCGCTCGAAGTCGTTTCGAACATGCCGGGCTTCTGGCTCGCCACGGGGCGCGCGCTCGAAGCAAAACGACTGCTCGACGATTCGTGGGACGATGAAGCGCCACCCGAATTACGAATGCGGGCACTTCGAGTGCGGACCGCAGTGGCGATTGGACTGAATGACTCGGAGACCCTCGTCGCTGCCTCGGAGGAGAGGCTCGAGCTCTCCCGCGCGACCGGCGACCGCGATCAACAGTCAGCCGCCATGAACATGCTCGCGTCAGGCTGGCAGATAGCAGGAGACCCGAATGCCGCCAGGCAGTGGTACGAGGCCGCGCTCGCGCTCGCCCGAGAGACTGGCAACCGTTCCGGCCTTTCCGCCACCCTCGGCAACTTCGGTCGACTGGAGCGAGAGGGGGGCAACCTCGAGACGGCGAGACAGCTCTTCGAAGAGCAACTGGCGATCGATCGGGCGATCGGAGACGAGGTGGAGATCGCCTGGGCTACGAAGGAGCTCGCCATGACGGCGACCGAGCAAGGGGCATTCGATGAGGCCCGGGAACTTCTCGATGAGGGCTTCGGGATCAGTTCGCGTCTCGCGTTGAGGGGCACCGAGGCCGATCTTGTCTTCGGGCTCGCGGGACTCGAGAGCAGAACCGGAAGGGTGCGCGAGGGCGCCGTACTTTTCGGAGCTTGGGAGTCGTGCTGCGAACGAGAAGGGTTCGAGATCAAGGAGACAACGACATGGCACTGGAAGCTACGAGCCGAGCTCGTGGCCGCTCTCGGCGAGCCTGAGTTCGAGTCGCTGGCGGCCGAAGGGCGCTCGATGGACGCGGATGCAGCTGTTCGCTACGCGCGATCCTGCCTCGACTCCTCGCTCGATCAGCGTCGATGACTTCGTAAGAGCTCTTGCTGTCGGCGATTCAGTCACGGATTCACGCAGGAGCGTGACCGGATGACCGGTCCGGAGGCGTCACGCCTGGGGCTGCATGCACGGCCCTTTTGCCGCGCTCGCTCCGCGAAGCAAAGCGAAATAAAGGGCAGAAACCAGCAGCATGAGGAAAGCCCTCGGATAACAAAACCGCCCCGTTTCGGATAAGAAATCCGCCCTAGGCGTCGAGCTCGCCGTCAGCTGGCGAGGCGTCTCGCCCTATTGTTCCGTTTTGCAGGTCTTTTCATGCGCCCGGGAGGATTCGAACCTCCGACCCGCGGATTAGAAGTCCGCCGCTCTGTCCACTGAGCTACGGGCGCCTTCGCGCAGGGTAGACGGCGCTCTGGCCGTATGCAGTCAGCGCGCGGTGAGGACGAGCGGCGCGCAGGCGACTCCGGTGGCCTCGCGCACCGGGTTTCCCTTTGCGTCGCGAGGCGCGACCGTGAGCGTCCGCGCGGTGACCGTCACCTGCGCGTAGCTGTAGACGTCGATGGCGGCGCAGCGCATCCCGAGCCCGCTCGGAGGAGGCGGCTTGAAGAAGAGCGCAGCAATCGCGGTACCGCTTCCGGACGCTCCCAGCAGGCGGTCGACCTCCTTGGCAAACGTATTCGTCGCGACCGGCCCCGTGACGACCTCCCACATCCCCGAGCTCTCCGGCGCCGCGCCGAGCGTCCGGAACCTCACCTCGTTCACCAAGTTCGCGTGCGTGTCCGTCGAGAGGAAGAAGACGTTCTTCACGTTCGCCTGCAGGAAGCGAAGGAGGCGCTCGCGCTCGGCCGCGTACCCCTCCCAGCGGTCGTAGGGCAGCGCGTAGTACTGCTGGATGGGGACTTCGTTCACGATCACCTTCCAAGTGGCGGTCGAGGCCTTGATCGCGCTGGTAAACGCGGCGTATTGGCGGGGGCCGAGCATGCTCCGGGCTGGATCGTTGATCGCCGCGAGACACGCTGGCGGGACGACGTTCTTCAGGCCAGGCGCGAGGCTCGCGAAGGCATCTCGAACCGGCTGTGGCGCCGTAGGCGCGAGGTCGCTGCCGCACGCGCTCGTGGCTTTCGCGCTGCGAAAGGAACGCTCGTCGAGGAAGAAGAGCTCGAGGTGCTTCCCCCAGCGGGCGCTGCGATAGAGCCCGAGCTCGCGGCTGTACGCGACCGGCGCGTAGTCGCGGAAGGCCTTGACTCCGGCGGTGTAGATCGCGGATCCGTGCTCGGCGCCGGAGAAGTCGTTGACGAACTCGTGGTCGTCCCAGTGGCTGTAGAGACCCGTGGAAGCGCGAAGCGTGCGCAGGGCCGGCAGCGCGAGTCCCAGCTTGTACTTGCTCCACTTCTCCGCGACCGTCCGAGCCGCCGGCGCGCCGCCGACTACGCTATCGGAGTAGATCGTGTCCCCGAGGTTGATGTTGAAGTCGTTGCGCTCGGCTGCCATGCGCGCGTAGACCTGGAAGCGGTTGTACGCGAGGCCGCCGCTCTGCGTCGGGGTCGCGTCGGCGTCACCCGAGATCGCGAAGCGGACTCTCGAGTCGGCGGTCGGGAGGGGCGCGGTTTCAAACGCTCCTTTCGCGCTGACGGCCGAAGCCTGGCGGAAGCGGTACGTGTAGCGCCTCCCCGGGAGCAAGCCGGTCATCCGAATCTGCACGGTGAGGTCGTTCGCACGTGAGGGTCGTGCGGCTTTGGTCGCCACGACCCGCGAGCCAAGGCTGAGCTCGAGTCGGACTCTCCCGGCGGAAGATGCCCTCGTCCAGAGGGTCGCCGAGGTCGACGTCACCTCGCCAGCTGCGACGCCTTGGCGAAATGCCGGCGTCGCGGCGTCCGCGGTGACGACGGCGACGGCGAGGACAGCGAGCGCTGCGACGATGAGGGCGCGGCGCATGACGCGAGTCTAGGCCGTCTCGTGGTGATCGAGGTCCTCGCGACGTTCCTCTTCGGTGAGGAAGCGGAGAAAGAGCACGGCGAAGACCGCGAAGAAGACGGACGCCTGCTCGAGCGCCATGAGGATCCCGGCGAGCTGCTGATCCTCGAGCGCCGAGAGACCCCACAACCGCTGGGGTGCCTCCACGTAGAAGTCGTACACGGCGTCGGGGACGAGGGCGAGGACGAGTCCGATCGGGCTCCCCAAGATGAAAGCGGCAAAGACGACGCCGGCCCGAAGGCCCGAGCCGAGGCGATGAGGCTCGTCCTGCACGACGCTCCACCACATCGCGACCCCGGTTGCGAAGTAGAGGGCGTGCTCGAGATGGAGGAGCGTGTGCGGGTTCTCGAGCGCGGCGTCGTAGAGCCACGGCAGGTGCCAGAGCATGTAATTCGCAAGCCAGAGCGGG
>JACDCN010000029.1 GCA_013817555.1 Actinomycetota bacterium | reverse complement strand
CAAGTCGCTCGATCTCCACGTGACCTTCGACGCGAGCGCCGCGGCGGCGGAGCTCCTCGGCCAGCTCGGCGTCCTTCTCGGGTCCGACGACGACAAGCGGTACGCCGGCCGCCAACGCGGCCTCCAGCACCGCGAGCTGGTTCTTTCTCGGCTGGATCGCCCCGACCGCAAGGACATACGAGCCTTGTAACAGACTGTTACTTGGCCTCGTCTCGGCGGCCTGGCGAGGGCCAAAGACTGGATCCACGCCGTTCGGAGTGACCACGACCCGGTCCGGAGCGACGCCGTAGAGCTGGACGAGATCTCGCTTCGTCCGCTCGGATACCGTCAGGACGCGCGCTGCTCGCCGCACTGCACGCGGTACCACGCGGCGGAAGACGAGCCTGTCCTTCAAGCTGAACAGGCCAGGCTCTCGCTCGAACGAGACGTCGTGGACGGTGACGACGCCGGGGCAATGGAGCCGCGGCGGGAGCGCGTATTGCGTGTGGACGAGGTCTGCGCCCAATCCCCGGAGCAGGCGAGGAAGCGTGATCGCCATCCGCACGAGTTGCGAGCGAGCGCGAAGGTCGACCGGCTCCACGCCTTCCGGAACGAGATCCGGTCGGCGCGTCACCGCCGCGAGGCGGATCCCGGCCGCGGGAACCAACAGAGCTAGCTCGCGAAGCAGGTTCCGCACATAGGTCTCGTCGCCGGTTCGCTTGCGTCCGAGGACGTCGGCGTCGAGCGCCACCAGCCTCATGCGAGCTCCTTCCAGAGCGCCTCCACCCGGTCGGCGGCGCGCTCCCAGGTGAACGCGCTCGCGCGAGCGAGCCCCAACGGGACGATCTCCTCTCGCCGAGACTCGGCCTGAGCGATGCCCTCCGCGATCGCGGCGACGTCATTTGGATCGACGAGCACTGCCGCGCCGCCGGCGATCTCCTCCATCGCCGTTCCGCGCGACGTCACCACAGGAGTCCCGCTCGCCATCGCTTCCAGCACCGGCAATCCAAACCCCTCGTACAACGACGGGTAAAGGACGCAGCGGGCACCGCGATAGAGCCGGGCGAGCTCGGCGTCGGGGATCTCGCCGACCCAGCCGGAGACTTTCACTCCACCCCAGCCACGCGCTCCGACAACCCGAAGCTCAACCCCCGCCAGGCGCGCGGCCTCCACGACGCGATCGAGGTTTTTCCTGGGCTCGAGCGTCGCGACGGCGAGCACGTACGACCCCTCCGCCGCACGCCCGTCCGGCGTGAAGAGCGGATCGACGCCGTTCGGGACGACGCGGATTCGCTCCGCGGGAACATCGACGAGCGTCGCGACCTCCAGCTTCGTGAACTCGGATACCGCGACGACGGCATCCGCGGCTCGAAGCACCCTTCGCAGCCCCGCTTTGCCATACAGGCGATGCCAGCGCGGGAACGCTTCCGGGTAACGGACGATCGCCATGTCGTGAACGGTGAGCACCGTCGGGACACGCGACCGGAGAGGTCCGCGGAACGTCGTGCAGTGGAGGACGTCAAGGCGCTCGGCGCGACGAGGCAGCCTCACCGGATACCAGAGCGCATCTCGGACGACGCTCGACGCGCGACCGGACCCGCCGAACGAGAGGAGCTCGAGCTCCATTCCCGGGCGATCCCGGAGAGCGCCAAGCAGGCCGCGAACGACCCGCGAAGTCCCCGCGCGCGTCTGCACCAGCGGTGACGTGTCCACGCCGACTCTCACGCGTCGACCTCGAGCCTTCGAGCCACGGCCCTGAGCGCGTCCACCGGCTCGGGGTACTCGAGCAGCTCCTCGGCCTGCGCCTGCGAGCACCAGCGGTACTCGACGTGCTCCTCGTTCAGCACCGGCTCCCAGCCCGGCTCGACCTCGACCGAGTAGGGATGGAGAGTGACCCAGCGGTCGTCGTCGTCAGCCGGCCGGTAGCCGAGCTCGAGCGGGATCGGCGCAAACCGAACCGGGTGCATCAGCCCCGTCTCCTCGCCGAGCTCGCGGAGCGCCGCCGCGTCGGGCGCCTCCCCCGCCTCGATCCCTCCCGCGACCAGATGCCAGTAGCCGTGGCTCTCCGGCGAGCGCAGCAGGACGAGGAAGCTCGGCCCTGCGCGATACACGACGAGCAGGACCTCTTCACGCGCTCTCATCGCCGCGCTGCCTCTTCATATCCGCGCAAGAAGGTCTCGCCCACTGCGCGCCAGGTGAAAGAGGCCGCGTGCTCGAGGCCGACCGTGGCGAGACGCTCCCGCTCGCGCAGCCCGCGCTCGATCCCTGCCGCAATCGCGGCCGGATCGTCGGGATCCACACGCACGGACGCATCGCCACTCGCCTCGTCGAGCGAGGGGTGAGAGGAGACGACGACCGGGCACCCACATGCCATCGCTTCGAGAACGGGGATGCCGAAGCCCTCGAAGCGCGATGGGTAGACAACAACCGCCGCGCCGCGGTAAAGGCGCGCCAGCTCGTCGTCGGAGACGAAGCCGAGGCGGCGGATGCGGGTGTCGCTGAGCTCGGGCTGGTCGCCCCACCCCTCTCCGCCGGCAACCGCGAGCAAGAGATTACCGCCGAGGAGCCGGTGCGCGTCAACGAGGGTCTGCAAGTTCTTGCGCGGCTCGAGCGTCGCCACCGTGAGGATGTACGGGGCACCCAGGTCGGCCGCGGGACCGTCCGAGCTGAACTCGTCCCGCGCCGCGGGATGCGCCACGTGGACACGATCGGCGGGGACACCGAGGGTCGCGATCACGTCCTCACCGGTGTAGCGGGAGTTCACGAACACGACGTCACACGTCCGGGCGGTGTTCCGGTACTTCCGCGCGTGCATCGAGCGGGTACGCGGCGTGGTCCACTCCGGATGATGAAGCGGGACGAGGTCGTGAATCGTCGTCGCCCTCACTCCCGCGCGCTGCGACGGGAACATCCAGTCAGAGAAGTGCAGAACGTCGAAGCCGCCGAGAAGCCGCTCGGCGGCGGGGAGCCCCGCAATGCTCCAGGCCGTACGCAGCGCGTGAGAGAGCGGCAGGCGCCAGGTTCGGAGCTCGACGTCGATCCCGGCTAGCGCCGCACGGATCCGCTCGGGACCCTTGAGGCTGGTCGGCGCGAACGCCACGATCTCGTGCTCGCCGCCGGCGGCCTCGACGAGTCCACCGAGCGAGCCGCGGATGTAGTTCCCAATGCCAAGGGGAGGGTGGGAAAGCGGGGAGACGTCGAAGGCGATCCTCACGATGCGGGCTTGTAGTCGAACACGTTGAAGTGGGCGCCGAGCTCGCGTCGGTCGGTGGTGCCGGAGAGCACCTCGGCGGGTATTGCGGTGGGAGCGACCCGGAATGTCACGACACACGCCTCCCGTCCTGGCTCGAGCGGCACCCGGAGCTTCGCCTGCGCGTTCGGCTCGAGCCGAACGCTCGCTACTCGTCGTCCGGCGACCAAGGCATGCACGGTCTGTGACGACTCGAACAGCGACGGGTCGCTCGACAACGACACGATCAACTTCCCGCCGCGGCAGCGACGCCGCTTCCAGGTGACGGTGGCTCCCGACCAGGAGTCGTTCGGATAGAGACCTCTGACCGAGGTCGTCGAGACGACATCGCCGCCAACCCGCCAGAGAGTCGTTCCCAAGAGATCGTCGCGAGCGACCACCTCGCCGTCCGGGGTGACGGACCCGTCCGTGAGGAGGTACTCGACCGCAAACGGCTCGCCGCCCGGAAGGCGCACGACGCCGTCGCGAGGGTCGGTGCGCACCTGCGTTTCGCCGACTCCTCCGGGCGTCGGCTGTCGAAGGTAGAAGACCGGTCCGACGGTGCGGTTGAAGAACTCGTTCTGGTTGACCGTGAACCGGTCCGCGCGCCCCGTCCACAGGACGGCAGCCCGAGCCTCGTCGGGAAGCGCCGCGTCGATCCAGTCGCGCGGGACGCCGCGGATGCCCTGGAAGACGGCACCGGCGGACGCCTGCTTCACCCCGTGCTCGCCGCCCCAGATCGGGTGGAAGACCGCGGCGTAGTAGGCGAGAACTACCAGCGGCAGCACAAGCGCGTAGCGGCGAGGAAGGACTACGAACAGCGCTGCCAGCACGAGCGCGAGGCCGAACGCGAGCTCTGCGACCCATTCGAGCCCCACGTGATCCTGCACCGACCACCACGGCAGGAGCATGAGCGTGTCCGAGAGCGCCGACGTGTCGATGAAGCGCTCGAACGGAATCAGCAGAACGAGAACGGCAGCCACGGCGGCGGCGGACAGCGCGAGAACCCGGGGTCGCGGCGCGCCACGGTCGACCCAGGCGAGCAGGAGAATGAGAAAGAGCGGCACGACGACGAAGAGGTTTCGCTCCTGGATGCGCTGGGCGAACACGGAGGCGAACGCGGAGACGACGAGCACGAGCCAGAACGTCATCGCGAGCGCAGTCGCAAGCAGGGCCTGCAGCGGCCGGTCGAGCGAGCGGGAGCGTCCCACGAGCACGATCGTCGCAGCGACAGGTAGGACGCCGAGGTAGAGATCGAGCTCGGCAACGTGGTACAGCAGGTACCGAAGCACCTCGCCGAGCTCGTAGTCGGATTCGCCGACGATGCTGTAAGCGCCGAGGAGATCCGAGAGCGACCTGCCGCGTGCGAGCTGGGCGACTAGGGCGAGCGCCCCTGCGCCGAGCACGACTCCGTACAACCCGCGGAATGGCCGGAGCGCGACTCGCAGTCCTTCGCCACGGAACAAGACGAGAAGAAGCGGCGCCGTGAGGAGCGCCGGGACGAGGACCACGGCCTGCACGCGCGTCGCCGCCGCGACACCGACCGCGATCAACAAGGCGACCTGCCGGGCGGTAGTGGGCCGCTCGAGGACGAGAGTGAGGAGAAGAGCGCAGACGAGAAAGACGGGATAGAACGCGTTCTCCGTCATGACCGAGCCCGTGTAAACGAGCGACGGAAGCGAGACGGCGAGCACCGCCGCAAGAAGGGAGAACCTTGCGCCGACGACGCGACGCGCGAGGAGATACGCGGGGATCGCGGCCAGGGACATCACGAGCGCGTTCAGCGTCTTGACGACCGCGTAGGCATCGGTCAGCCCCTCGAAGACCGCGTAGGCAGGGCTGATGAGCGCCGGGTAGACGATGCCGTAGCCGGGGGAAGAGACATCGCGGACGAGGAGCTCGCCGCTGTCCGCGAGGCTGCGGGCGAGCTCCGAGTAGATGAGCTCGTCGACCATGATGAAGGGGCCAAGCATCCCCCGTGCGAGCCAGGCCCTGACAGCGAACGAGCCGGCGACGATCGCGACCAACCATGCCCACACCGGAACTCGCCGAACGACGCTAGCGACCAAGCTCGACCTCGGCGAGACGCCTGGCGATCTCCCCCGCTTCCGCGTCCTCTGGAGAGATCCCGACATCCGCCGCGGCCCGGCTCACCTCCCGCAGCACCGCGTCACGCACGGCCGCTCCACCCGCGGCTTCCTCGAGCGCGGCGACATAGAGCTCCGCCACGCGTCCGAGGTCGTGCTGCTGCTGCGCCAGGCGGGCCGCAGCCGCGCCCATCTGCGCCCGCACGTCGTCCCTTTCCACGAGGAGCTCCAGCGCAGCGGTCAACGTCTCGACCTCGTGAGAGTCGACCGGGACTTTGAGAGCGGCATCGTCCGGAAGCTCGGAGAACCAGCCCACGTCGCTGACGACGAGCGGCTTGCCGAGCGAGAGCGAGCGGATCGCCACGCCCGATGTCTCGCCCATCGTCGGATGACGCAGGTTGACGGAGACGTCGACACCTGCCATCAGCTCCCAGAGCCGGCCCTCGTCCACCCAGCCCTCGCGCACGAGCCCTTCGTTGTCGAGGCCGAGACGCTGGAGCCTGCGGTCGAGGTCGAACCCGGGCGAGGTCGGGCCAACGAGGAGCAGCACGGCCTCGGGATTGGCCTCCCGCACGTCGGCAAACGCGCGCAGCAGCTCCGGGATTCGCTTGCTCGCGTTGACGACTCCGAAGCAGCCGAGGACTGGGCCCGAAGCGACATGCTCTGGCTCGACCGCGGGCACGGGCCAAGCCGGGTGAGGAACGACCCAGACCGGCCCCTCGTACCCTGCGGCGCGGACGAGCTGGTGTACAGCGCGCGAGTGGACGATGAGCCCGGTCGCATGCTCGAGCACGAACCAGGCAAGCGGAAAGTCCTCGGGCCGGGACTCCCATAGCGGCGCGATGCGCTTGTCGAGCACGCCGTGCGCAAGCAGCCTCCCGACGACCCCGTGCTCGCGCTCCATCGTGTCGAGGTAGCCGTGGCCGTCGCGGCGGCCGATCGTCATCCCGGCCACGAGATGGTGGACGACGAAGTCGTGCAGGACGACGACTCCCGGGCGCCGGCGCATCGCGTCGACGATCCACGCGTGCGCGTCCGGGTTGTTTCCGACGTGGTAGAGCGCGGCATCCGTCCCGCGCGGAGCGCGCTTGCTCCCTCTCCTGACGAGGGTCACGTCGAGGTGCTCGCGCAAGGCCGGCAGGAGAAGCGCGCTGTAGTCCGCCACCCCGGTTCGCTCGGGCGGCATCGGCGAGAAGTACGCCAACCTCATGCCAGCAGCCGCTCGATGGCCCGCTCCCAAGTCACCTCGTCCGCGATCGCCTTCCCCGCGCGTCCGAAGGTGGCCGCCTCCTCGCGATGCTCCCGGAGCCAGCTTGCGGCGCGGGCCAGCTCGGCGGCGTCTGGCGACACGACGAGGCCCGTGCGGTGGTCGAACACGATCTCGAGCGGGCCGCCCGCGTCCGTCGTCGTCAGGACTGGCTTCTCGGAGAGGAACGCCTCGAACGGCACCATGCCGTAGTCCTCGTCCACCGGAGCGTAGTACACGGCAAGACAGCGGCCGTACAGATCCGCAAGCTCGGCGTCGGACACGCGACCTGCGAAGCGCGCGCGGCCATCGAGGCCGCGGGCACGCGCGAGCTCCTCGAGCCGGCGCCGGTCGGGACCGTCGCCGGCGATCACGACCTCGAGCGAGGAGTCGAGCGCCGCGGCCTCGAGCAGGAGGTCGATGCGCTTCGCGCGGTCCAGCCGGTTCACCGAGAGGACGAAGTCGCCATATCCCTCGCAGCGGTACTCGAGCTCCTGCGGTGGCGGAGGCAGGAACTCTGCGTGCAGGCCCGTGGTGCGCTCGAGCCGGTCGGCGACGTTCTGCGAGATGGCAAAGAGCTGGGTCGCCTCGCCGAGCGCGACGCGGTCGAGGGCATGCAGCTTCCGACGAAGCGCGCGATCCTCGGACGACTCGTCGAACTGCCCGAGATCGGTCCGGTCGAGCTCGTACGCCTGCCTGAACTGGTGCACGAGCCAGACGCGCTTCTCCGGGTGCCGGACGAGGTACGAGGGGAACTTCGTCGCGACGACAATGTCCACCGGAGCCCCGTCCACCTCGTCCAGGTCGAGCATCCGCCACAGGAACGCCTGGGTGAGAACGCGTGCCCCCGGGTACCACTTGAACGGAACTGTGACGAGCTCGGCCTCGTGCCCGCGCACGCGGAGCTCGGCGACTAGCCGGTCGGTCATGACCTCGGTCCCACCCCACGCGAACGGGATCTGCGGCCGGGTGACGAGAATTCTCATCGTCGCCCGTTACGGAGCTCGTCGAGCTCCGCTTGGAGCTGCTCGACTTGTTGCTGGAGATCGTCGATCAGCCGGAGGGTCGCCGCGTTGAACGAGCGCTGGTCGTACGCAAGTGGCTCGACGTACCAGCGCATCAGCTTGCGCAGGACGCCCTTGACCGGCGTTCCGACTCCGCCGCGCACTCCGGGCCGCAGTCGCAGCGCGCGGTCGGCGGAGACAGGCCAGAGCCGTTCGGCTTCGGCTCGCGCAGCTTGACGGTCGCTCTCGCTCGGCGTCCCCCCGCCCGGGGCGGATCCCGACCGGCGAACCTCCTCCCGAAGGCGCTGGAAGAGCTCGTCGACGTCTACCGAACCCCCTGCAGATTCGCCGTTTTTGGCTTCGCCAGACGGCATCGCGGCATTCTAGCCAGGGCATGAGGACGACCCCGACCCGGACTAGGATGCGCGAGTGCGCGTGGGTATCTCTCTGCTGACCCTCGCCCCGGGCGATCTCGGAGGCTCCGAGACGTACGCGCGCCAGCTCGTGCGAGCGCTGCCGGCCGTCCGAAAGCTCGACTACACGGTCTTCGTACCGGCTCGGGCGAAGGACGCCGCAGGAGGGTTGCCTGCGACGGAGGTCGCCGAGCCCCCTGTGGGGCGGCGCGGACCCGCACGCGTTCTCGGTATGGCGCTCTCGGCATTCCGGTCACGCGCCGTTCGGAGCGAGCTGGAGACGGTCGATGTTGTCCACTACGCGCTGACCGTGCCGGTGCCGGCCACCAAGGCGCCGACGGTCGTGACCCTGCACGACGTGCAGCACCGGGATCTCCCGGAGTTCTTCGGGCCGGCCCGCCGCTCGTTTCGGCGTATCGCTTACGACCGGGCGACCCAGTCGGCCTCTGCGGTCATCGTGACAAGCGAGTTCGTACGAGGGCGAGCGCTCGAGCTCCTGGAGCTCGATCCCGCGATCGTCCACGTGATCCCGCATGGCATCAACCACACGCTCTTCCGCCCCGGAGACGAGGAGCGCGAGCCGTTCATCCTCTATCCAGCGCGACCCTGGCCGCACAAGAATCACGCGCGCCTGTTCGAGGCGTTCGCGTCGCTGCGGAAGAAGCAGCCCAAGCTGCGCCTCGTCCTGACCGGAGGCGGTCTCGAGCGCCTTGGCTCGCTCCCGGACGGGGTCGAGCGCTGGGGCGTCGTCCCGGCCGCGGAGCTGGCGTCGCTCTACAGGCGGGCAGCGGTTACGGTCTTTCCGAGCCTGTACGAGGGGTTCGGCCTTCCGCCGCTCGAGGCGATGGCATCGGGATGCCCCGTTGCGGCGGCCGATACCGCGGCGATCCCCGAGGTCTGCGGCGATGCGGCCGTCCTCTTCGACCCTTTAGACCCGGAGTCGATCGCAGCCGGCATCGTCGATGCGGACTCGCAATCGGAAGAACTCCGCGAGAAAGGTCTCGCGCGAGCAGCCGCCTTCACCTGGAACGAGACCGCTCGTCGGCACGAGGACGCGTATCTGGCCGCCGCCGAGAACTCGTAGGTGCGAGTAGGGCTCAGCCTGCTGACCCTGGTGCCGGGGATCTCGGGTGGCAGCGAGACGTACGCCCGGGAGCTCGTTCGGGCGCTGGGTCGCGTCGGTCGCTTCGAGTACCGCGCGTTCCTGCCGTCGGTCGCAGCCGACGTGGATGGTCTTCCGGTGGAGCTCGTGCCCGAATATCGCGCCTCGCGGTCGACCGGCGGCCGCATCGTCGCGATGACACGGGCTTCGATCTCGGGAAGGAGCATCAATCGACGCTTCGAGGGCCAGGACGTGCTCCATTTCCCTCTGAGCGTCATGGTCCCGCGTGTCGAGAGCCGTTCGGCGACGACGACGATCCTCGACGTTCAGCATGAGCTCCTTCCGCAGTTCTTCTCCCGCGCCGAGCTCGCGTATCGGCGAAAGGCCTACGGCTGGTCGGCCCGTAGGAGCCGCCTCGTCCTGACGATCTCTAGGCATGCAGCGGAGACGCTCGTCGAGCGACTCGGGTTGGCGGAGGACCGGGTTCGCCCTATCCACCTGGGGATCGACCACGACGTCTTTCGGCCGGGCGACGAAACAAGGGGCGAGTTCCTTCTCTACCCCGCCCGAAGCTGGCCGCACAAGAACCACGCGCGTCTCTTCGAAGCGTTCGCAGAGCTGCGACCGCGACATCCAGGGCTCGAGCTCGTCCTCACCGCATACGACGGGCCGGTGCCCGATGGCGTGCGCTCGCTCGGCCACGTGTCACGGGAAGATCTCGTGCGCCTCTATCGGACGGCTGCGGCACTCGTCTTCCCGAGCCTGTACGAGGGCTTCGGCCAGCCGCCGCTCGAGGCAATGGCCTGCGGCTGCCCGGTCGCGTGCTCGAATGTTGCCTCGTTGCCGGAGGTCGTCGGCGATGCTGCTCGCCTCTTCGACCCGTCGTCGACCGAGGAGATCGTGGCCGCGGTAGAAGACGTTCTAAGCGATCCCGATCCCTGGCGGCGTCGCGGCTTCGACCGCGCCGCCGGCTTCACCTGGGAGAAGACCGCCCACGCTCACGACGCGGTGTACGAGGAGCTCGCGAGCTGAGTGTGCGCGCGGCGATGATGTCTCCGTGAACGGGTCGCTTACCGAGTCCCTCCGCCGCTCCCCGCCGAGCCTGCACGACAGCGCCGACTACTGGGGTCTGGCGTGGGAGGCGCTCGCGTGGCTGGAGGAGAACGTGCAGCAAGGGATGTCGACGCTGGAGACCGGTGCCGGGGCGAGCACGATGGTGTTCGCGGCGCGCGGCGCGCGGCATCACGTCGTCACGCCGGACGCCGAGGAGGAACGCCGCATTCGCGCTGCGTGCGAGGAACGCGGAATCGACACCTCGGGAGTCACATTTCACATCGGACGCTCACACGAGGTCCTCCCCGAGCTCGAGGCGCCTGACCTCGACCTTGTCCTCGTCGACGGAGCCCACGGATTTCCGTATCCGATCCTCGACTGGTGGTACCTCGCAGCGCGGCTCAACGAGGGCGGTCGCATGCTTCTCGACGACGCCTACCTCCCCGGCATCGCAGCGATCGTCGACTACGCGCGTGCAAGCGACGCGTGGAAGCTCGAAGCGCCGGTCAGCTTCCGCACCGCCTGCGTCCGCAAGCTGCGACACGGCGATCCACCGAACGAGGCGGACGCCCAAGCGGCGCACGGGCGGATGAGCTTCGCCTACCTGCCACCGGGACGACGCGTCGTCGCCTCCGCGCGCACGCGCATCTTCTCGACGCGGGCGGGAATCTGGGTCGTTCGAAAGCTGCGCGGACCGCGCTAGCTCGCCCCGTGGAGACAATCACCATCACCGGCGCAGCGCTGAGCATCGAGGATCTGCTCGCGGTCGTCGACGGGGCGCCTCTCGCGCTGGGATCCGAGTCGCGCGCGAAGATCGAGGCGAGTCATGCCGTGATCGAGGCGGCGCTCGCCGGCCGAGAGCCCATCTACGGCCTGACCACCCAGGTGGGTCACGGCAAGGACGAGCTCCTCACCGAGGAGCAGCTGGGCCAGCAGCAGCGCATGCTCGTCATGACGCATTCGGGAGGGCTGGGAGCACCATTGCCGAGCACGATCGTGCGCGCGGCGCTCACCGCCCGACTCAATGGCATCGCGCGCGGTGGCTCCGGCGCTAGCATGGCCGCGGCTGACGTCCTGCTCGCGATGGTGAACGCCGGCGTCCACCCGCTGGTGCCCGAGACGGCATCGGTCGGAGCGGGTGACATCGGGCAGATGGCCGGCATGGCGCAGGTCGCGATCGGTGTCGGCCGCGCCGAATACCGAGGCGAAGCACTGCCGGGCGGCGAGGCGATGGCACGCGCCGGGATCCCGCCGCTCGAGCTCAGGGCCAAGGACGGGCTCGCGTTGATCTCTGCGAACGCCGTCTCGATCGGCCACGGCGCGCTCGTCGTCGACCGTGCGGCCCGTGTTGCAGAGATCGCCGACGTGGCAGCGGCCCTCTCAATGGAGGCGACCGGGAGCAACCTGTCGATCATCGAGTCCGTCGTCGCCGAGGCCAAGCCGTTTCCCGGCCAGATCGCGGCGGCTTCGCACCTTCGGAAGGTTCTCTTAGGGAGCTACCTGTTCGGGCCGGACGTCGCACGCTCGGTGCAAGACGCATTGTCGTTTCGCGTCGTCCCGCAAGTGCACGGAGCGCTGCGGGAGTTCATCGCGTTCTGCCACCGGGCAGTCGAGATCGAGTTGAACTCGGCGAGCGATAACCCACTCGTCTCGGTCGAGGGCCGGACGGTTCTCAGCAACGGCAACTTCCAGCCGGTGGTGCTCGCGGTCGCGTTCGACGCCTTGCGCGTGGCCATTGCGCACGTCGGTCAGCTGAGCGAGCGTCGCCTCAGCCATCTCTGGGATGCGATCTTCCGGCAGATGGCCGTCGCCGGGCGTCCCACGGGGGCGGAGCCGCAAGCGCTCTTTGGTCTTCAGCTGCGCTATCCGGCCGCGGCCGCCTTCTCCGAGTTCAAGCAGCTAGCCGCGCCCGCGACGCTGGATACGCCGCCTCTGGACATGTCCGTCGAGGATCATGGCACCGCCGCGCCGCTCGGCGTCCGCAAGACCGAGCGCGCCTTGGAGTTGCTCGAGGATCTGCTAGCGGTCGAGCGGATGCTCGCGCACGACCTTCTCTCGATGCTTTCCCCGGAGCTTATGCTGGGAGCGGGGACGAGCGCCGCGCTCCAGGAGATCGAGCACGCAATCGCCGCCACGGAGCCGTACCCAGAGGACATCCATCGCGCGCTGCGAGCCCGATTGCGGGCCTAGATCGGACCTACCGAAGGGTGCCGATCACGTTCTCGGCTAAGACACGGTTGCGCCCCACTCCTCGGGCGCGACCTCGCGCGTCGGCTGCGCGAAGAACCAGAAGTGGCCCTCGAGGTCCCGTGCGGTGTACCGCCGCTCGCCGTACTCCTGGTCGGTGGGCTCCTCCTTGATCTCGGCGCCCGCGGCCTTCGCTCGCTCGAAGTGCCCGTCCACGTCGTCGACCAGGACGTAGATGCCGACCGTCTCCTGGCCGAGGTCCTTCGGATTCCTGTACTCCTCGCCCGGGTCTCCCAGGTAGATCTTGCCGTCGCCGGCGCGCATCTCGGCGTGGTTGACGTAGCCCTCCTCGCCCGTATAGCGCAGCTCTTCTTTGAAGCCGAAGGTCTTCGACAGGAAGTCGAGCGCGGCGTCGACGTCCTTGTAGAGCAGGTACGGAGTGATTGTCTGCATGTCGTCTCCTTGTCAGGGTGCCCGGCGCCGCCGGATTTCCGTGTCGAGCGCGTCAAGTCGGTTGTCCCAGAACTCGCGGTATCGCTGCAGCCACTCATCCAACTCCCGCAGCGGCACGGGATCGAGCGAGTAGAGCCGCCTTTGCCCCTCCTCACGCGCGCGAACGAGCCCGTGTTCGCGCAATACACGGAGGTGACGCGAGATCCCGGGCCGACTCGCGCGGAAGTGCGACGCGATCTCACCGGCGCTCCGCTCCCGCTCGGCCAGGAGCTCGACGATGCGCCTGCGCGTCGGCTCGGCCAGGGCTTCGAGCGCGTTCATCGCGTCTCGCCCTCGCCGAGGAGTGCGTCCAGCCGTGTCA
>JACDCN010000001.1 GCA_013817555.1 Actinomycetota bacterium | reverse complement strand
TCCCCGACCATCGCGCAATCGCCGCAAGGCGCGAAAGAACGCGACGGCTCGCGGCTACGGGGCAGGACATCAGGCACTTCGGCGTAGATACGCCCGAATCGTGGCATGGGGACGGACGGCTTGCGCTCGATGCGGCGAGTTGATCGTTCCCGGCCAGCTCTGGGATCTCGACCATTGTGACGACCGTCGCGGCTACCTTGGGCCGAGCCACGCGAGTTGCAACAGAGCAACCCAGCAGGCGAGGAAGCAGTCGCGCCGGTGGTAGCTCTCGCGACCGGCCCGCGCATCCACGCGGTTCATGCCTGGACGTCGACCCTTGCAGACGAGGCGATCGAGCTCGCGGCAGCGGCTGGGATGATTCTCGACGACTGGCAAGCCGAGGCGCTACGCGATCTCATGTCGGTCGGAGCGAATGAGCGCTGGCTGCACTTCGAGTTCGGGATCAACGTCACCCGTCAGAACGGGAAGGGCGTCGTCCTCGAGGTGCGAGAGCTCGCGCTGCTGGCCGGCATCACCGGCGAGAAGCTGGGAGTTCACTCGGCCCATGAGTTCAAGACCTCGGAGGAGCATTTCCTACGTCTCGAGCAACTGGTCGAGAGCGCTGACCTCAAGGTCAAGCAGATCCGCCGCTCGCATGGGCAAGAGGGGATCTACATGCCCGACGGAACCCGCATGCGCTTCGTCACTCGTACGAAGTCAGGTCTCCGTGGTTTCGCCGGCGTCGACTACCTGAATTTGGACGAGGCCATGATCATCAACGGCGCATCGCACGGCGCGATGATGCCGACGCTGCGCGCGTCCAAGGCTCCGCGTGGCCCGCAACTCGTTTACACCGGTTCGGCCGTCGATCAAGAGATCCACGACCACGGGATCGTATGGGCTCGTATTCGTGAACGCGGGCTGCGGGGAGACGATGAGTCGCTGGGATACATCGAGTTTTCAGTCGAGGGAGAGCACCCCGACGATCTTTCGGAAGCGCAGGCACTCGACGTCGAGCTCTGGCGCTCGTCGAACCCAGGTCTAGGCATCCGCATCTCCGAGGAGCACATGGCGCGAGAGCAGCGCTCGCTGGATCCTCGCACGTTCGCTGTCGAGCTTCTGGGCGTGGGTGACTGGCCGGCGACGGACGGTTCCGCCGATGTTCTCATCTCTCCCGAGCTGTGGGCGGACGTTCTCGATCCCGACGAAGTGCTCATTGATCCGGTGTGCGTTTCCTGCGATGTTTCGCCGGAACGTCACTCCTCGATCGTCGCTGCCGGTAGGAGCGAGACGGGCAAGATGATGGTCGAAGTGATCGCCTGCCGCTCGGGCACCGGCTGGCTCGTCGATCGGCTGATCGACCTGTACCGAACGCACGAGATCGCCGAAGTGGTCTGCGACGGTTTCGGGCCCAGTGCAGCCATCGCCAATCGTCTCGACGAGGCCGGGATCAAGGTCAAGCGAATGGACTCGGGCGACTACGGCAAGGCGTGCGGTCTCTTCGTCGACTGCGTGGGCGAGAAGACGCTCAGGCACCTGGGGCAGCCGGAGCTCGACTCTGCGATCCGCGGTGCCAAGGCTCGTCCGCTCGTCGATCGCTGGGCGTGGTCACGCACCAAGTCGACCGTGAACATTTCGCCACTCGTCGCTGCCACGCTCGCGCTCTGGTCGGCGACCGAGAACGACGTCGGAGAGGTGGCGATCTTTTGAACCGCACCTACCTCGAGGATCTGGTGTCGGCTCGAGAGGAACTTCTAAAGCGCGTGGAGCCCGAACCGCTCGAGGGCACGCGTATGGATCTGTTCAACTCGGTCATCCCCAACTTCTTCGCCGAGCAGGGGATGACGACCGGAGCATGGTTCCCCGGCAACGCAGCGCTCACAGACCGCGTGTGGGTCGCCAACCGCTGCATTCAGTTGAACGCGCAGCAGATCGCCTCGATGCCGCTCGAGTTCCACGGAGCACCCGAACCGGCGTGGGTGTCGAGCCCGGATCCGAACTGGTATCCGAACGGCATCGGTGACGCCCTACACGCGATCGTCGCGCAGCTCTACGGCTGGGGCTTCTCTTGCCAATACATCACCGACTTCTACGCTGACGGCTTCGCGCGAACGTGGACCGTTCTCGACTCGAGCGGCGTGGAGATTCGCATGGTGGACGGTGCGCGCGAGTGGAAGCTCGGCGAAGAGATCCTAGACCCCCGCCGCGTCGTGCAGATCGACCGCAACCCGTCGAATGCGGCGCACGGAAGCTCCGCGCTTCGTGCGTACGCGCAGACGGCTTGGGGGTTGCTCGCAGCCGGGAACCAGTCGATGACCGTGAACACGGGCGGCATCCCGCAGGCGGTTCTCAAGTCGGAGCGCAAGCTGTCGAAGGAGCAGGCTGAAGCGCTACAGGCACAGTGGGGCGCAGCCACCACGAGCCGCGGTGGGCTCCCGCCGGTTCTTCCACCGGAGCTCGACTTCGTACCCCTGTCGTTCAACCCGGCCGATCTCTCGCTCCTTGACACGCAGGAGTTCAATGCGCGGGCGTTGGCGACCGCTTTCGGCGTTCCCTCGGTGCTCTTGAATATGGCGCTGCAGGGCGGGCTCACGTATCAGAACCCTGCCGCGCTCGGCGAGATGTGGTGGCGCTTCGAGCTTCGGACGACGGCGACTCGCATCGCCAACGCGTTCAGCGCGCAGATGCTTCCGCGCGGTCAATGGGTCGCATTCGACGCCGCTGACACGTTCGCCGAGCTCAGCGATCTATCGGACGACAACGACCCTCAACTTTCCCAGGTCGCGAAGGCGTCACCCGCGCAACAACCGGCGCGGCCGTTGACAGTAATCGGAGGTACCGGATGAGCACGCTGGAGACAGAACTCGACAACGTCGAGAGTGAAGACCAGGGCCGCGAAAGCGGCCTTATTCGTAGGGCATACGCCGCTGAGATGTCGGAAGGTGACGGCCGCACCATTGACGTGCGGGTCGTTCCGTACGGCGAACGCATCACCCACAACGACGGTCTTGGCGGCGTTGCTAAAGGCATGCCGTATACCGAGGAGTGGTCGCCTGGTGCGTTCGAGGGTCAGTCGAGCGCCGCGAATCGCGTGCTCGTCAACGTCGAGCACCAGGCGGGTATCGCCGGCATCGTCGGACACGGCAAGGCGCTGCTTGAGCGTGAGGACGGGTTGTACGGATCCTTCAAGCTGCACGAGACGCCCGACGGCGACAAGGCACTCATGCTCGTGCGCGAGGGCGTATTCGGCGGCATCTCGCTCGAGGCCGTCGAGAAGAAGTCCGTACGCAACCGCGACGGCATCGTCCGGCGCGTGAAGGCGCACTTGGTAGGCATCGCGCTTTGCCGCGAGCCCGCCTACTCCGGCGCACAAGTTCTCGCAATCCGCGAGTCAGCCATGCTCGACGAGGAACTTCTTCCCGTCGAGCCTGATCCCGAGATGATCGAACGCTGCCGACGTCTCGGCATTCGTCTACCGCAGCGATACCAAGCGCACCCCGCAGAAACGGACACCCCGGCTGAGACCGGCACCCCCGAAGACGGCACCCGCCACCCGACGGAAACGCCAACTTCGGAGGAATAAGCGCATGAGCGCACCAACTACACAGAGCGAACTGCGGCTCTCACGTCTCCTCGACGAGCGAGACGTCAACCAGCAGTTGCATGAAAACCTGCTCGCCGCTGTTGAGACTCGTGATGACAAGGTGCTTTCCGAAGCGGAAAACACCCAGGTCACGATGTACCGCGAGCGAGCCACTGACCTCGACGTGGAGATCAAGAACCTCTCCGATTCTGTCGAGAAGAATCGGCTAGCGATCGAAGCGTCGAAGGCGATCCGTAGGACGCTTGCCGGGACGCAGGATGGCATCGATGTCGAAGGCGACCAGGTCATCTACCGCACGATGGCTGCGTATGCCCGCGACGTCATCCTCTCCGGCCAGGGCCGTGAGGTCGGCAAGATCGCCATGCAGCTCGGTGACCCGATGGAATTGCAGCGTGCGAAGGAGCGGCTGCAGCTCCTCAAGCGAGTCCCGGCCAACACGCTGTCGTCCAACGTCGCCGGCCTGATCCCCCCGCAGCACATCGCGGAAATCTTCCAGATCATCGACTCGTCCCGTCCGATTGTGGAGAGCGCAATGCGTGCTTCGCTCGAGCGGGGCGTCTTGACCTACCCGGTCATCACCACGCCTCCCGTCGTGGCCGTTCAGGCGACTCAGAAGACGGAGGCTGGCAACACCGGAATGGTCATCGACATGGTCACGAAGAGCGCTTCCACGTACCTCGGTGGCGGTGACCTGTCATGGCAGGCGATCAACTGGTCGACGCCGAACGCGCTCGACCTGTGGTTCCGTCTCGTCGCAGCCGACTACGCGCTGAAGACGGAGCAGGACGCGGCTCAGGTGCTTCAGGGCTCGGCGTTCTCGAACAACATCGCCGCGCCGATCGGCCCGACGCCGACGTTCGCGCAGTTCATGACGGCGATCGGTGCTGGCTACGCAGAGGTGTTCGCCAACTCAGGTCGGCTGGCTGACACGCTCTACATGGCCCCGGACCGCTACGGCTACCTGCTCGGGCTCACTTCGGACGCGTTCACGCAGTTCCTGTCCGTGTCCGCACAGGGAGTTGGCCCGCTCAACGTCGTCGTGTCCCGCGGCATGGACGCCGGTGTCGTCGTGGTTGGCGACAACGACGGCCTGCTCGTCGCTGAGACGGCTGGTGCTCCGGTCGAGCTCCGGGTCGTCGAGCCGGCGATCGGTGGCGTCGAGGTCGGTCTGATCGGAGCGTTCGAGGCTGCCGTCGTGGACGACGGCTCCTTCGCGATGATTACGACCGCGAGCTAGTAAGGGGTTGGGCTAGTCATGCCTTCTCTAGAGCACTACCGGGACCTCTCCGACAAGGAGCTCGAAGCCGAGAACCAGAAGTTGCAGGCCGAGCGCTCCAAGATCGGTGAGTCGCAAGACCGGATCGCGAAGGTGCGTGACGAGCGTTCTGCCAAGGCTCGAGCCGATTCGATTCTCGACGGGATCTCACCAGGAGAGCTCGACGTCTTGATCGAAGCGGCAACGGCTCAGGCCAAGTCCGAGGCCAAAGCACCAGGAGGCGATAGCTAATGCCAGTCACAGCCTTCATCTACGGGCTCGCGCTCGATCACATCACCGACGCGGACATCGACTGGACGGTGGACACGATCAAGGTGTCGTTGCACACCTCGACCTACGTTCCCAACCAGGACACGCATGACTTCTTCAACGACGCCACGAACGAGGTCATCGGTACTGGTTACACCGCCGATGGTCAGGCGCTCGCGTCTCCGACTCGTGTCTACACCGGGGGGACGAACACGCTCTCCCTGGACGCTGCTGATTCCGCGTGGACGACGGCGAGCTTCACGGCTCGTATTGCGGTCGTCTACAAGGACAGAGGCGGTGCGACGTCGGCGGACGAACTTCTCTCGTACATCGATTTTGGTGGTGACGAGACGGTTTCGTCCGGCACATTCACAATCCAATATCACGCTGACGGGGTCATCAAGATCGTCGCAGCGTGAAAGACGTTCTCATCAACGCTCCGGTGGCAACCCTCCGGGGGAGTTCCCCTGCTCCCCTGGAGGTGCCTCCGGTTGAGGAGCTGTATCGCATCACCCACGTCGCATTGCAGGACGAACGACGGGCGAAACAGCAGTTGGCCGACTTCGCCGCCGAGGTGTCCTCACTCTGCCTCTCGCTCACCAAGATGCTCGTCGATGCAGGGAAAGCCTCAGAAGACGACACCGTGACGATCCCCCTTTGGCTTCACAAGCAGATGCTCGGAGCTTCGATTACCACGGGCGAGGACGTGCAGGGAAATCGGACAGTCAAGATCAACGAACGCGGGCGTGAGCGGATTCACGCGGTGCAGTAGTGGCCGACTCAAAGATCAGCGCATTGACGGCAGCCGCCACGCTTGCGGCGACGGATCAGCTTGTCATCGCTTCTTCCGGCGCAACGAAGAAGCTCTCGTCCTCGATCTTGCCTGGATTCGAACTGGCTTACGCCGAGTTCACGGCCGAGGTTTCAGTAACGACCGCAACGACGATCGTTACTGCTCCTGCATTCACGGCTGATGGAGTGACTCCTATTCGCGTGGAGTTCATGGCTTGTACCTTTGCCGGGAATAACGCAGGAGACACGATGTCAGTGCACCTCTACGAGGACGGAGCTTCTATAGGCAATCTCGCCGAGGTATACATCGTTGCCTCCAGCTTCGGGATTTCAGGGTTTATCCATGCCGTAAGCGATGACATGATTCCGGCCTCTGGCTCTCGCACGTATTCGATCAGGGCTACTCGGAGCGCCGCTAACGCGATGAGCGTTTACGCCGGTGCAGGTGGTGCAGGAAACCGACGTCCTGGCTTTATCAGAGTGGTGAGAGTGTAAATGTCCTTCATCGTCAGAGAAGAAGACGGCACCAGCAAGCTCACGCTCGAAGATTCCTCCGGCTCGCTGCTCACTGAATCCACTGGCCAGACCCCGCCCTTCGGCAACGTGACCATTCGATAGGAGTGTGAGATATGGCTAGGTACTCATCGGGCATGGTCGCGGCAGGCGCGGGAGTTGCTTTGCGCCCGATCTTCGGCATCCTCTCGACGGCGACCGTCTCGGTACAAGTGCGTGAGATCAAGCTCGTCAATACGACGGCAGTTGTCTGCCAGTACGAGGTAGTGCGCTTCACGGGCGGCACGGCAGGTACGGGACAGGCAGAGGTAAAACACCGCCCTGACGCTCCGACGGCGATCGGCACCGTCTTTGGTTTGTGGACGGCTGACGCAACTATCGTTGATCGTACGGGCGAGATCATGCAGCTCGGAGCCGCGATCGGCTCGGGCGACATCGCCACCTTCGGCGACACGGGGCTCGAGACGGCACTCGGCGCGACGGCGGGAATCGGGCTCGTTCCCATCGGTACTGGTCAGGTGTGTGTGGTCAAAGTCACTTGGGACGAATAGGAGGTGGCCGTACCAGCTTTTCGTGCGGCTGGAACGCTGCTGGAATCCATCGGAACGCTCACCGTCAATGCCGCCCCAGCCGGTCTAGCTACCGACGACATCGAGTTCCTCGTCTGCGAGTCGATGGACGAGGCGGTATCGCTGACGACGACGGGCGGATTCGTCGAGGTAACAGGCTCTCCCGTTTCCGCTCCTCATGCGACCGATGCTTTGCTCCGTACCCGGCTGACCGTGTATTGGCGGCGCTGGGCGACCGGTCTAGCTGATCCGATCACGAACGATCCCGGCAACCACATCGGGGCCTACCGCGTTGCCTTCTCGGGCTGCATTGCGACCGGCAATCCCTGGGACACGACGATTGCATCCTCGGAGACTGTGGACGACGGGACGGGCTCGGCCACGGGAGGCACGACCTCGGTAGGTGAGTGCCTGATCGCGGTCTTCATCGCCCACGCGAAGCCGGATCTTGCAGGCGGCACCGCCGAGATGTCGGCACATACGAACGCCGACCTGACGAGTGTCACCGAACGCTACGACGACGCCTTCGCCTCGGGTAACGGCGGCTGGCTCGGGCTTATCACGGGAGAGAAGGCGACTGCGGGTGCATTTACGGCCACGACTTACACGAAGGCAGTTGTTTCGTACAAGGCGCATCTCGTGGTCGCGTTGAAACCTCCGGAGGTTGCCTCTGCTGTCATCCCCGACATCTTGAAAGCACCCCGTGTGCCCGTGGGTTGGGATAGCGGGAGGTTGTAAGTGTGGCCTCTCGTCTTCTTTACGCGGGACGGCTTCGTGAGAGGCCGATTCGTGTTGATCCTCGACCGCGCTTCCTCGGCGGCCTGGTACCGACTACTGCAGGCCCGGTCAACGTCACCATCGTTGTTCCGAACGCCGCGAGCGCCACTGGAAGCGCAGCGGTTCCGGTTCCGAGGGTCACCATTGCTCCTGCGGCTTCAAGTGGGACTGGTTCTGCGTCGCTTCCTGTTCCGAAGGTCACGATTCTTCCAGCGGCTTCGAGCGCTAATGGTTCCGCTCCTCTCCCGCTTCCGAAAGTCACTGTTGCCCCTGCTGCGGCCAGCACGACAGCATCGGGACCGACTCCGACCCTTCGCACCAATGACACGATCATTGCTGTCGCCGCCAGTGCAACCGCCTCGGCTCCGCTTGCAGTTCCTGGAGTACGGGTTCTTCCTGCTGCAGCATCTGCGACGGGCTCAGGCCCGTCACCTGTTCCTGCGGTCAGAGTGGCTCCTGCAGCGGCTGCGGCTACCGCGTCCAACGGTGTCTCGGCTGCGGACATTCTTGTTGCTCCGCTCTCTGCAAGCGCCACAGCTTCGGCTGCCGTCCCGGTTCCAAAGGTCACGGTTCTCCCTGCTGCTGCCAGCGCAACGGCAAGTGCACCAATACCCACGCTCGTCATCGCGACGAATGCCACCGTCGTCACGCCTGTGGCCTCTGGGACGGCTTCTGCGCCGATCCCACTTCCCAAGGTCACGGTGGCCCCTGCTGGGGCTGCAAGTGCGACAGGCTCAGGGCCGATTCCCGTTCCAGGGGTTCGGGTCTCTCCAGCCGCTGCAAGCGCGACTGGCTCTGGGGCTATCCCTCTTCCGAAGGTCACAGTTGCTCCTGCCGCATCTTCAGCCACGTCCTCTGCGCCGATTCCTGTCGTTCGTGTCAGCGACACCGTTGTCGCTCCAGCGGCAAGCGCCACGGGAAGCGCTCCACTCCCGCTTCCGAAGATCACGGTTCTTCCCACAGCTGGGAGTGCGACAGGCTCTACACCGATACCGCTCCCGAAGGTCACCGTGGCCCCTGGGAGCGCTTCTGCGACTGCGAGCGGCCCTGTCCCGAGTCTCCGTACGGATGACACGGTTGCCGTTCCTGCGGGGTCTGCTACGGCTTCAGCACCCAGCCCGGTTCCCCAGGTTCGTGTCCTTCCCGCATCGAGCACAGGCACCGCTTCCGGGCCTACGTCAGTTCCAGAGGTCAGGGTCTCTCCGGCAGCCGGAATCGCCAATGCGAGCGCTCCTATTCCTAGTATCTCGTCGTCGGTTGGTGGAACGGTTGCTGCTCCAGCAGCATCGGCGACCGCCTCTGCGCCGGCTCCGCTCCCAAGGGTCACCGTGGCCCCCGGTGCTGCGAGTGCGACAGGCTCGGGACCTGTTCCTGTTCCAGGGGTCAGGGTTGCTCCAGCATCGGCGCTCGCGAACGCAAGCGCTCCGGTTCCTGCGCTCTCGACAACTGCAGATCGCACGGTCATCTCGCCTGCGGCTTCGGCGACTGCTTCCGGCCCTGCGCCACTTCCGAAGCTCACCCTTTTCCCAGGCGCGTCCAGCGGAACGTCGTCTGCTCCTGTACCGGCTCGACGGGTGGACGACACTGTCGCTTCCCCTGCCGCAAGCGCAGACGCAAGCGCACCGGCCCCCGCTCTCGAGGTTCGGGTTCTACCTAGTGCAGCCGCAGGGACAGGCTCCGGCCTCTCGCCCATACCGGAAATCAGGGTCTTCCCCGGTTCTGCCAATGCGAGCACGAACGCTCCGACTCCTGGGGTCACCGCTACCACTCCTGGCAGTGCCACCGTCTTCGCTCAGCCAGCGTCGGCTACCGCGAGTGCTGGAATCCCCCTTGTCTCGATCAGGGTCTTTCCTGGGGCTGCTACCGCGACGGCATCTGCACCTACGCCTTCGCGCGATGCGGTCACCCTCGGGCCGATGCCTGCACCTTTCCTGGCCTACGGCAACCTGGGCCACATCGCGAACCGACCGATCACGGTCGGCTACATCGAGCACGCCGAGCAGCAAGCCGGCGGGAATCTCTCTGACGAGGTGATAACGATCGGACGCATACAGAACGCAGAGGATCCGGTGCTCTCGTGAGCCAGGTCATCACCTTCCTCGGATATACCCCAGCCCCGCGTTACGACGGCAACCCCTGGACGGAGATCGACGTCGAGGAGGCAGCGCTCGAAGCTGGACCGTGGAACGTCATCGACACGATCACGATCTCTCCCGTCGATGCCGATCCCGAGTTTCCGGCTTCGCGTTCGCTCACGACGGAGAACGCTTCCGACACGCTCGAGCTCTGGTATCGACTCGTCTTCCGGGACCTGAGCGGCGACGAGGAGCAGCCGACTCTTCCAGTGCAGAACGTCGCCGGTCGAGCGGCCTATGCGACCGTGGAGGAACTGGCCCGGATCCTGAAGGTGAACGCGAGCCAGAGGTGGCAGTCGCTCAGGCGAGTCATCGAGGCGGCGGCGTTCGAGATCGACATGGAGCTTGATCTCGTGGAGCCTTATGCCTCACCGCCCGCTCTGGTCGTGCAGGTGAACCTCCAGCGGGCGGCTGAGTGGTGGTTCCTCCAGGAAGTGCCTCTCGGTCTTGCGGGCATCGGCTCTGAGTTTGGGTCCACCCATCTCGCCCGTAACTCCTGGGACAAGTACGCCTTCATGCTTGCGCCGTTAAAAGAGCGCTGGGGGCTAGCTTGAGACTCAGTGGGGTGCTGGCTTGAGTGCTCTCAGAACGATCATGGACGAGATGGCGGATCAGATCAGCCAGGCCGTTGCGGGTTCCAGTTGGGACTTTCAGGTGGAGCCGCGCATGGTGCTCAACCCCACCACTCCCTCAATCGACATCTTCCCCGCGGACCCGTCGCGAGACGATGACACCGCATCATTCGGAGAGGTCGCAGCCGAGGTCATGGGTGGCTACTTCCTCAACGTCCGGGCTCGCGTCTCGCCGACCGACCATGAGGCGAACCAAGACGTTCTTCTCGCTCTCAAAGACGACGAGGATGATCTCTGTCTCGTTCAAGCTCTCTACGACGATCCGACGATTGGCGGGCACGCTTCTGATGTCGAGCTCGTCAGCGAATCCGGGTTCGTGCTCGTGCCCACCATTGATGGAGCCAATGTTCACATTGGCGTCGTCTGGCGATTCCTGGTGATCCCGGCCCGCTCATGACGACCGAGACGATGACCGGCGTGGCGATCTCCCTAGAGACCGCCTGCGACTTCGCGTCCTGCGCCCCGTTCGCGTTCCCCCTACACAAGCAGTTGTCCAAGGGCTACGAGACGTGCTCCGTGCTTCCTGTGCCCTCTAGCGTTGATTCCTGGCGGGAAGAGCACCGTACAGCCCGCAAGCGTGCCGACCGCGCTGAGCGTTTCGGCTACCACTTCGCCGAGATCGCACGAGAGGACTTCGACGAGCACATCTACGCGATCAACACATCGCTCGGAGAGCGTCAAGGCCGTCCGATGAGCGGGGGCTACCGGGAACGGAATCACTACCTCACGCTTCCCGAGTACGAGTGCCCGCGGCATGCGATCCGTACCTACGGCGTGCTCGACGTGCGAGGGACGCTGGCCGCGTATCTCTGGCTCTACCGCGTCGGCGACCTGGCGTTGGTATCGAGCATCCTCGGTCATGGCGACCATCTCGCAAAGGACGTCATGTACCTGCTCTTTCAGGGAGCGGTTGAGAAGCAGGCTTCGCTCGGTGGGTACTTCGTTTACAACCGCGCTGACTCCGGTACGGATGGCTTGCGTTACTTCAAGACGAAGCTTGGCTTTGAGCCGATGGAGGTCGCATGGGAACTGTGACCTATCCCACGCTCGAGCATGTCGCGATGCAAGCTCGTCCGTATCCGACATACCTGCTCGATGGTTGCGAGACGGGCTTGTGTCTGTTCTCGGCAGCGTTCCTCGGACATAACGATGCCGTCCACTTCGCCGAGGCGGGCTTGCTGACAACCTGCGTCGACTCGGACGGCGAACGCCTGAGCGAGATGCAGGAGCTCTACCCCGAGGAGTGGGGATTCTTCGAGGACGACGCCTGGGAGTTCGCTGAGCGCTGGCTCGATGACGTGAAATGGGACGTCGTCTCTGTCGACACATTTACCGGCGAAACCGAGCAGCGGTCGCTCAAGAGTCTCGGTCTTTGGTGTGCGCTCGCTGAGAAGGCCGTTACGGTCACAGTCACGAACCAGCAGCTAGGGACTTACACCGTCCCCGCCGGCTGGACGGACTCGCTCTACGCTCGCACGGCTGGCGTCTTCTGGTTGGTGCTGAAGAAGTGAGAGCCAAGGAGCCATTTCTTGCTGCTGACCTCGTCGAGCTCGACTCGGCGCTTTTGTCTCGGGCCGACCGCGTGGTGCCGATGCGTGACGTCTTCAAGGGCGACACGGGGACCAATGTGATCGGGCTTCGGCACGACATCGACGACAACCTCGGCTCCTTCGAGACCGCGCTTGCCTTCGCCGAGTGGGAGTTCGAGCACGGCTACGCCTCGACCTACTTCCTGCTCCACGACTCGCACTACTGGGGCGAGGAAATGCTTGCCTACGCCCCCCGCTTCGAGGAGCTAGGACACGAGGTCGGAATCCATGTCAACGCAATCGCTGAGGCGTTGCGGCAGCGTCGTGATCCTCACGAGATCCTGACCGAAGCGCTCTCCGAACTACGCTCGGCGGGTGTGCGTGTGGTCGGTGCGGTGGCTCACGGAGACAACCTCTGCCACTCCTCCCACTTCGTCAACGACGAACTGTTTACGGAGTCGCCCCGACCGGCTTACGGGAAGCTTGATCGACTACTCGAGCACGAAGGGGTCATCTGCCCGCTGAAGCCGATCTCCCGTCGCGCCTATGGTCTCGAGTACGACCCGAACTGGCTCTCGCGTGGCGAATACCTCTCGGATTCGAGCGGGCGCTGGTCGCAGCCGTTCGATGTGGTGGCCGAACGGCTGGGCGAAGCGGGCCAGCTTCATGTTCTGATCCACAGCGATTGGTGGAAGCAGGCGTTCCCCGTGGCGGTTGCTGCCTGATGCCATCTCTCTGGTTCTGTGTGCCCGTACACGGGCGGCTCCCGCTTGCGGCGATCTGTCTGCGCCAGTTGCGACGAACGTGCGACGCGCTGAGCGAAGAAGGTATCGAAGCGACGGCTGTGGTCATTGCCGACCGCGACAACCTCGAGGAGCTGCGAGAACGAACAGATGACGTCTTCGGGTTCGGGACGATCGAGCGGGATAACCACTTCGTGTCGCGGCGCTTCAACGATGGGATCCAGCTCGCGTGCGACCCTCGCTACAACCCGCGACCGGCTGACTACGTTGCCCCCTGTGGCTCGGATGACTGGGTTGATCACCAGATCTTCCTCGACCTTCCCGGAGCTAACACCGTGCTCGGCTTCCAGCGCATCTCGTTCGTGCGGGAGGACGGCAGGGAGATGACAACCCGCTTCCTCGACTACGAAGGCGGCTGCGGAATCCGGGTGTATCCGCGTCAGGTCATGGCCCACCGCAACTTCCGCCCTGCGGACGAGGATCGCCAGCGAGCGTGTGATACCTCGATGCTGCTGAATCTGCGAAAGGCTCACCCTCGGCTCCGCGTAGAGCATCGGGACATCGACCCCCGCCAGATCGTCGACTGGAAGAGCCCCGGCATCCAGCTCAATCCCTACGGCACGATCGAGGCGCGGCATCGCGGAGAGAGTTTCGGTGACCCGTTCGAGACGCTAGCCGAAGTCTTCCCCGCCGATGCGCTCGACGAGATGTCCTCCCACTACGCCCGCGAACTGGTGGCGGCATGACGCACGGGCACTACCGCGTCATCGGAGTCAGACGCTACCGGGGCCATGAACCGGGCACCGAGTTCATCGCGGAGATCGCTCCGAACGCCGAGCATCGTGCGGTCAGACGTGGAGACATCGTGCTCCTCGAGCGGGTCGAGCCCGCGCTCTTACCAGGGAGCTTCGAGTTTCCCCAGGGCTGGTTAGCCAGCCCACATACACCAGACCAACGAGGAGCCGAAAGGCTCCTCAGTCGTTAGAAGGGAGCAATAGGCAATGGCTTTTACCAAGCTCGTCGCCCGTCACGACAAGATCATCATCGACGGAACCGACGTTTCCAACTTCTTCCGCCAGTTCGGATTCTCGTCCGAGCATTCGGAGGAAGACGTCTCGGGGTTCTCGGTCTCGGGTAACGACGAGACGCTGCCGGGGCGTACGACCCAGGGATTCTCGGGCGAGGCGTTCTACACCGCGGAACTGGCGGCTCTCATTTATCCGATCCACGCCACGCGCGCCATCGTGCCGATCTCGTGGCAGCCGAATGGACTGCTCAACGCGGCAGCCGAAACCTACTCGGGCAACTGCACGATCAACCAGTTCGGTCCTGCGAACACCCGCGGCTCGGTCTCGACCATGCCGTTTGCGGCGAAGCCTGCCGACGAAGCTGGCATCACGAGCGGCGGCGGCACCTAAGCGAGAGCGGCCTCGCCCTGGTGGGGCCAATCTCGCTCCTCTACCGAAAGGAGCTCCGTGACAGAAGAGAAAGAGTCCGGGTTCGTCATCGACGGCAAGACGTACCTGATCCCGACTCTCGACACGTTCAACATGGACGAGGGCCAGGTGCTCTATGACTACTCAGGTTCCGTGGTGGAGGACTTCGCCCCGGCAGACCCGAGGTCGAGCAAGGACGAGCAGGACGAGCACGAACGGCAGATCCTCAAACTCGCAAAGTCGCCGGGGTTCAAGAAAGCACTTCTGCACGTCGCCTACGCTCGAGGGAATCCTGGAGAGAGCCAGTCGAAGGTTCGTGAGATCGTCGGCCAGGTGAACATCCTGGCGGCGACTCTCGCCCTGTATGGGGGTGATGAGGTCCCCCCGGAAGTGACCCCCTCACCGATCGAGCTCGTGAAGCCGTCCGCTTCCGAGACGCCCTCGAATGGATCGGCTTCTGGGGGTCTTTCACCGAGCGATTCGGACCCACCGGACGAGACCCACGTTCCTACTGGGATTACCAGATCGGACACGTCCTCCCCTCTATCGGTCCTTTCGACGTAGGGCCATTGCACCCAAGCGATCTCATAGGAGCGGCGCAGTTGTTTAGCGCTCTCTACGAACGGGACGACGACTAGATGCCAGCAGCCTCAGAACGCATTGTGCGCGTCGAAGGACTGCGCGAGCTCCAGCGAGCTTTCGCGGGCGTCGACAAGCAGCTAAGCCGCGACCTCAGGAAGACGCTGCGGGAAGCTGCCGAGCCAGTCAGGAGCGATGCAGAGAGTAGGGCGAGTTCCGCCATTCCGAGGATCGGGCTTCCCTGGTCGCGGATGCGTATCGGGGTGACGCGTTCGAGTGTGTACGTCGCACCGCGAGAACGAGGGTCAAGACGAGGTGGTAGGCGTCGACCAAACCTCGCTGGTCTTCTCTTGGAGCGTCCGATGGAGCCGGCGCTCGAGGCGAACCATCCCCGCGTGCTTGCTGCGGTGGAGGATCTTCTCCAGGACATGGGCCGTCATTGGGAGCGTGTCTGAGTGGCTGACAGAACGCTCACCGTAAAGATCATCGGTGACGAGCGCGATCTTCTACGCGCGTTTCGGAGCTCGACGAATGCCACACAGCGCTTCTCGATCGGTGCTGGCTCAGTCATCAAATCGGCGTTCATCTTCGAGGGTGTTCGCGCCGGCATCAACGCTGTATCGGGTGCGCTTCGTGCGGGGATAGCCGAGTTCTCTGAGCAGCAGAAGGTTGCCGCGCAGACCAATGCGGCCATCAAGTCAACGGGCGGGATCGCGAATGTCACAGCCTCGGACGTGACCCGTCTTGCGGGAGCGATACAGAACCTTTCCGGCATCGACGACGAACTTGTCGCCTCTGGCTCGAACTTGCTCCTCACCTTCAAGAATGTGCGGAACGAGCTCGGTCAGGGCAATCAGGTCTTCGACCGGGCGACGAAGGCTGCGGTCGATCTTTCGGTTGCAGGATTCGGTGCCATCGACACGACCGCCAAGCAGCTCGGCAAGGCGCTGAATGATCCTGTGCGGGGCATGACCGCGCTGGCTCGCGCCGGCGTGACCTTCACGGAGAAGCAGCGCGATTCGATCAAGGCGCTCGTCGAGACGAACCGAATGCTCGACGCGCAGAAACTCATTCTGCGGGAGGTCGAGTCGCAGGTCGGAGGGTCGGCCAAGGCACTCGGCGATACCTTGCCGGGGCAACTAACGAAGCTCCGTGAGGCGTTCCGCAATGCATTCGGGAACCTCGTCGGGGCTGTGGCTGAACCACTGGCGCGAGTCCTGGGATCGTTCGCCAACTTCATCCCCGAGATCGAGCAGGGCGTTCAGCGGATCAGCGCTGCTGTCGGTCCGGCTCTTAGCTCTCTCGTCGATGCGTTCACCAGCAGGCTTCCCGAGTTGCAGCGGATCAGCTCCTCGATTCTCGAGCCGCTTCGCCAGCACGTCTTTCCGGTCGTGCGCGAGGTCGTACAGGTCATTCAGAACATGTGGGCAAGCGTCATAGAGATCTTCGACGCCAACAGCGGCAACCTTCGGAACATTCTCTCCAACCTCGGTGAATCGCTCGCTGCCATATGGACAGTGGCGCGGCCCACGATCGTCTTTCTCTTCGAGAAGGTGATCCCGGCTGCTTTCAGGATCACGATCCCCGTCATCGAGAAGATGAGCGACATCGTGCGGGTGCTCGCCGAGGTCTTCACTCGCAGCGTGTCGATCATCGTGAAGGCGCTCGACAACTTCCTTGGTGGTCTGTCTCTCGTTGCTGATGCCGCCTCACATCTCCCCTTTATCGGAGACAGCTTCAAGGGCGTGTCCGATCAGATCAATGTGGCGCGAGAAAACCTACGCTCTTTCGCCGGCGAGCTCGACGCGCTGAACGGGAAGAAGGTCGTCGCCGCAGTAGGTGTCGAACTTCCGGGGCAGCGCGAGGAAGGGGCAGCAGCCAATCGTCGGCGTGCGCTCGAGAAAGAAGCAGAGGACGACACGACCGGGGCTAGACAGGTCAAGTCTGTCACTAAGGTCATCGAGTCCAGGTCGCGGGAGGCTAGACAGATCACGCAGGTGGCGAAAGTTGCTGCTGTCGTCACGCGAACGGCCAAGACCGCTGCTGAGAAGCAGCGTGAGGAGTTCGACAAGCTGATGGAGACTCTTGGCTTGCGACGTGACCGCGCGGAGGCTACGGCGGGTTTGCAAGACGATCTCCGGGCGATCGCTGCTCAGGAGCGGGCACTCAGAGCGCAGGTCGACGTCGAAGGAAGAACGGTCGAGCTCGAGCGTCAGCTTTTTGATCTGGCTCAGGAGCGAAACCGACTCCAGCAACAGCAGCGGCAACTCCAGCGACAGCAGCGGCAGGGTAGGCAGTTCGAGGCGATCGGTCTCACGCGTGAGGGCGACCAGCGGACCCCGAGTACGCAGGCACTCCAGCGGCGTCTCGGTTCTCTACGTGATCAGCTCAAAGGAACGGCACTCGATACCGGCAAGACTCGCTCCGAGCTCGCAGGAATCGCCAGGGTGCTCGCGGGTCAGTTCGGGGCTGTGGGCAAGGAAGTCCGGTCGTCGATTCTGCAGATGTTCAACGACATCGCCGCTGCGCTGAATGAGGGCTCCAAGGAATCCGACATCGGTGGTGAGTTCACCCGCGGCGGCATCCGCTCGACGCAGCAGCTTCTCAAGGGTTTGAATCTCACGCAGGAGCAGGCTGAAGAACTCCGACGGCGGAACCTTGGCATCAGAAGCGGATCGCATACAAGCGCGTTCGGGTTTGCCGTGGGATCGCCCCTTGCGTCTTCAACCAGAACTACTGACGCGGTTCCTCCGATCCATGTCCACTTTAACCTCGACGGACGTGAGATGGGCAGCGTGGTCTTGCGCGATCTTCAGAAGCGAGCTGGCCGCTCGAGTTCATCCAGACGTGGCAGGCATGGCGGAAAGAATCTCGGTGTCGGCTAGATGGCTGGCGGTGTCACCGTCACTCTCGGGGGCGAGGACGTCTCGGCAGTTCACAGCCGCGTTCGAGAAATCTCCATCACCCGAGGACGCCAGGACGAGCTCGACCGCACCGGCACCGGCACCGCAACGGTGTCCCTCAACTACGTCGAGGGCTCCTCGATCTCGGATTTCGTCGGTGCGAATGGAACGATCGAGCTCGCCAATCCGGTCGGCAGCAGCGGTGTCATCTTTGAGGGCATCGTCGACGAGGTGCTGTATGACCTCGACGACTCCCAGGTGGTCACTCGCGTCGACGTCGTGCTCGTGGATGCTCTCGACTTCCTCGCCTCGATCGAGATTGCTCCGGGTGTCAACGGGATTCTTCCACTGCCCTCGACAGTGGACGACGGCAACATCTTCTACGAGCAGGAGATCCCACAGGATCGGATCAACACGGCCATCGCCGAGTCCGGGTTCGAGGGAGTCACGGAGATTTTCACAGGGAACGTTCAGATCAAGGACACCGTCTATGCGCCTCGGACGAACCTTCTCACCGTAATCCATGACGCCGCCGACGCAGAGTTTCCCGGAGTCGCCAATGTCTTCGTACAGCGCGACGGGACGTTCACGTTTCACGGAAGACTTGCGAGATTCAATCCGGGGGACGCTCAGTACCACATCACTACATACGACGCCGGCGACGGAGCGGCCTGTCTGGGTAACTCAGGACGTGCCCACATCCGCAGGCTTCGCTTGGGTTCATCCCGCAAGAACATCATCAACGCAGCGCTCGCGACTCCAGAGGGGATTCTCGACGCGGACATCGAGAACCAGATCGTCACCGACTCTGGCTCGATCTCGACCTACGGCCTGCGTTCCTGGTCTGCCGAGAATCTGCTCACCTTCTACGACGATCTCAACAATCTCGAGGCGAACGACGCAACGCTCCAGTTCGCCCAGTATTACGTCGACAACTACGCGACTCCTCAGATCCGGGTCGAAGACCTCACGTTCAAGTCGATCCGACCAGGGCACGAGAACGCAGGAGCGACGTGGGACGTTCTCTGCCACGCCGACATCTCGGACATCATCGCCTTGCAGGTGACGAACCCGGGCATTGCGGTCAACGCCGAGTATTTCATCGAGGGCGTTCGCTACTCGATCCGGCCCTTGAACGGAAGTTATGCCTTGGTCGAGATGAGCCTCGACCTCTCGCCACGGGCTTACTGGGACTTCAGCTTCTAAAGGAGAACGAATGCCGCGAGTAAATATCCCAATCGAGCCCGTCGCCGAACTTGGAACTTCGCAGCCAGCAGTCACAGCGGGGAATGCGACGAGCGATCACTACCTCGATGGTGGCACGGACTGCATCGTCGAGTGCAAGAACACCTCGGCAGGAAGTCTCGACGTTACCTTCGTGACCCCCTACGTGACAGCCGGTGGGATCGCGCTGGCCGACAACGCAGTCACGGTCGCTGCGGGGGCGGTAAAGCTCGTCAGACTGAAGGGGAGCGCCGTCAGGGTCTTCTACCAGCAGTCAGGCGACTCGCTGCGGATCTGGATCGACATCAACTCAAGCTCCTGGGAGTTTCGGGCCTACGCGATCTGATGGGTGATCTCAAGCCATCCAAGCACGGTCGGGATCACTGTCCTGGTGGGGAGGATCCGATTCCGGCTTCGTGCTTTGGAGGAGGTTCCTATTTCCGTGCCTACTGGATGCGCTACACCGGCAGCCCGTTGACGGCGGAGATCACCGGTGTAGGAACGACGAACATACAGACCCGGTACGACTGGTGGGAGACCAGTGATTCGACCGTATTTGAGGCACGGCAGTCATCGGACAACCCCGACCCGGTAATGAGCACCGATCTCGCGTGGTCAGTGTGGTTGAAACAAGCAGGCCACTACACGATCACGATGGGCATGCTGCTGAACGATCTGGTGACCGACCACAAGCAGGAGTGGAACGACAGCGACGCTCCCTTCGGTTATCCCGACGGCGGATATGGAGGGTCAACTCAAGGCTACAACGCCACCGGTTTCATGGTCACGACCATCACACGCATCTATCCGTTGCCGGACTACGGCGGAGATCCCCCCAACACCTTCTGGCCCAACTTTGGACTAGGCGGACACGTCAACGGCTACGTCACCGTCGGCTCGCGGAACGTGACGGGCATCTCCGACAACGAGCTGAAATACACGTTCCTCGAGATTCTCTTCCAGCCATTCACCATCCCACCCGTATGAGTTGCAAGTGCTGACCGCAAAGCAAGCTCCCCACACCGGGCCGCGAAAGCGGCCCTTCTCATTCCCGGAGGTTCGCTGATGGCTGTTCCCAAACTGCCCGACTTCGACGCTGCCGGCTGGAGTGCCCGGCTAAAGGAGGCAATTCCCAAGCGCCCAGACGGAACCACGATCACTGTCTGGAGCCAGCTTCCCGAGTTCATCAAGGGACTCAGAGCACAGCGCGACGTCGTTGCCCGTCACGACGTACAGCTCGCCGACCACAAGGGCGACCTCGACGCGCACACGGAGCGCCTGAACAAGCAAGCCGACCGCCTGGCCGTCTTGGAGGCGCGGCCCTCCACAAGCCCTTTCCCGGGGTCCTGATCGCGTGGGGTTTTGAGCTTGGATTCCGTGAAGGCGACCTTTCCCCCGTCCAGTTCGCGGAGAAGGCGAAGAGTCTCGGCTACCGCTGGGCTGCGCTCGAGCTGGACGACTACTCAAACGCTGACCGCTGGGGACCGTTCCGCCACGCCTGTCACGCAGCAGGACTCAAGGCTGGTCCCTGGTTCACCGAAGGTGGCAACGTCGTGAACACGCCGGCTGACGCGGACTTCACGATCGCTGAGTGTGAGTCGGAAGGCGACCGGCTGGGAATTCTCGCGGCTCCGCGTCCTGCGATGCACCACGCGATCATCACGAACTTCACGCCGATGACGGACGGGAACGGTGTACCGCAGCCGGAGAAGGCCAAGCCGCTCATCGACCTCGGCTACGAGTGCCTGACCGAGAGCTACATCGGGGACTCGCCGGGGATGAACCCGGACGACATGAATTTCCGCGCCACGCAGCAGCTCGGCTGGTCGCGTTCGCAGCCGGTGTTCGGGATCTACAACGCGCCGCTCGCTGACTACCAGCAGTACGTCTCGCGGTTCCCGGCGTACGGGATCTACCTCGCGGAGTACCTACTTTGACCGATACGCAGCGCCGCAAGCTCCTCGCCGCGGCGACCTCCGAGCTGAAGCTGACCAAGGAAGGCTACGACCCTACGGGCGGTCACTGGCGACGTGCGTGCGGTGCGCTGCAAGCCCTCGACGACGATCTCAAGCCCGCTCCCAAGCCACCGAAGCCGACGGACAAGGTGCCCGCTCTCGGTCCTGTATGGGAAGGCGGCAAGAGCGTCCTTCTGCACGACCTGACGCACGCGACCGAGGGCATCTCCCTCTACCCCGCCTTCGACGACGCCTACGTCCCAGGCCGCGTGATCATCGCGCCGGAAGCTCTCACGGTGACGAGGCAGTCGAGCTCCCGTCCCGGCGACGCCTTCTACGCGAGCGGCAAGAGCAAGCTCGACTACTGGTTCGGGCATCTCGTCTCGGCACCGGCCACCGGCCGCAAGTTCGACAAGGGCGAGAAGATCGGCGTCGTCCTCAACCACTCGATCGGCGGCGGTCCGCACGTCCATGTCGGCATTAACGTCGAGCGGCTGCTCGGCAGGGGGAAGCAGCTCGCGCACAAGACGAACTACTCGCATGGTGCTCCGAGCGTCGGGGCGCAACTCAAACGTCTACTCGCCTAGAAAGGAGTGACCGTGCCTATATGGGCCTGGGTCGTACTGGGTGCAGTTCTCGGAATCCTCGTTTACGTGGTGCTGATCGCGTGAACGGCGAAGGAACCTGGACGAAGGGGGCGTAGTGTGGTCACGACGCCAGCTAGACGATGCGCTACCGACGATCGTTCGCTACGTCGGGCTTTTGCTCACGGTCGTGTTGACGTTTGCGCTCGTCCTTGGGCATACGGAGGTGACTCCGGGGTTCGTCCCGGCGGCTGGGCTGTTGCTCTACAAGACGGTCAAGGACGCAGCGAAAGAGCCGGAGGAGGAGTGATGCATAACTGGCTTCCTCGGAACGGCCGTCCGCTCGGAGTCTTCGACCGGATCATCCAGGGGATCGTCCGCCTGATCGCGTTCATCCCGGTCTACGTCGGACTCGTCGTCATCATCACTCTGCTCGTCTGGTGGCGACCGTGAGCGAGACTCCCCGGAGTCGAGGGCCGCAAGGCGTCCAGGGCGTCCAGGGAATCGAGGGGATCGAAGGGCAGGGAATCCGGGGCGTTCAGGGAGAGCCGGGTGCGCCGGGAGAGCGCGGGCCGCGCGGTCGGAAGCTCGCTCGGAACGTCACCCTCTCCTTCGCCGCTGTCGTTCTCATCGCCTTCCTCGTTCTCCTCGTTGTCGCTTGGCAGGCTCGCCAGACGCGACAGCTCACGGGGGAGAACCGCCGCGTCATCGCCGCTCTCTGCAACACGACGGCGACGCTCGACGCTGCGCTCGTCGTCCCGTTCCTGATCGAGACCAAGCTGGCGATCAAAGCCGCACCCGTCGGGGAAGCTAAGGCTCGACTCGTTCGGATACGGGAGAACCTAGAGATTGCCCATGCCGAGTTGTCCTCCACGCAAACCTGCGAGGTGGTGAGGTAGATGCGCCTCGTCCTCGTGGCCTTCGTTCTCGCTATCGTCGCCGTCGTCGGGGCCAGCGGCGCACAATCGATCACCGGGCCAGCACTCATCCGCGTCACCGCCGTGACCGACTTCGAGCGTGGGCTCGACGGGCCGGACGTGCAGGTCTCGACGATCCGCGACCGTCACGGCAACCGGATCGGGTGGGCCGCTGTTTTTTGTAGAGACATCGGATCGGGTGGGCCGCTAGGTTCAGCAACCGCGTACTGCTTCGGGACATACAACTTCCCCAAGGGACGCATCCAAACGACCGGTACGCGCAAGTCACGTTCTAGCTACGTCATGGCTGTGGTCGGAGGGACGGGGCTGTATTCCAACGTCGGGGGCGTTCTCCTCGTGCGGACGATCTCCGAGCGCCCGCGCACCGAGCGGCTGCTGTTCTCGTTGGAGCCATGACACGCGTCCTCACCGACCAAGACACCGGCGACGAGACGATGCAGCCGCTCGGCGTCATCGCCTGGCGCATGGATCGGCTCATCGACGCCGGCTACCCCGTCCTTACGGCAATGCGGCTGGCAGAGAAGCCGCACATCGATCTTCACCAAGCCTGCGACCTCTTGAAGCGCGGTGCGAGCGTTTCAGAGGCTCTTCGGATCCTGTTCTAACCCTCCCGAAAGGAGAACACCTCATGAGCGCAGATACCAAGCGCTTCCTCGCCGATGCCGCAGAACGCCTCGGCAAGACCTTCCTTCAGGGCTTCCTGGCGGCAGTCACCCTCGACCAGTTCTCGAACGCCTTTGATCCCTCGTTCAAGTTCCTGCTCGGAACCGCTTCGATGGCAGGCGTCTACTCGGTGCTGATGTCGCTGGCATCGAAGCAGGTCGGAGCTCCCGACTCGGCTTCCGCTCTGCCGGCCGACGTCGATCCGCCGCAGCCGTAGGATGACTGCGAGCAAACGAACTGTCGCTGCGCTGGGCGTAATGGCTGCGGTCACGGTCGCCACTGGCAGCGTCGTCTTGCTGACGGGATCGGCTGCGAGCGTCAAGGCATTCCCGGAGGCCGAGGGCTTTGGAGTGGATACCGCGGGCGGTCGCGGCGGCAAGGTCATCAGGGTCACGAGTCTCAGCGACTCCGGGCCGGGAACTCTCCGAGCGTGCATGATCGCGAGCGGGCCGCGTATCTGCGTCTTCTCGGTGGCGGGCACGATTGCGCTACAGAGCAGCATCGAGGTGAGCAACCCTTTCCTCACCGTCGCCGGTCAGACTGCTCCTGGCGGTGGCATCACGATCCGCTCTGCAGGAACGAACGAAGCTGCGGTCAGGATCAAAACGCACGACGTCGTCTACCGCTACATGCGCCACCGCCCCGGCACGGCGATCCAGGACGTCCACAACATCGGCGTCAACGCAGGTGGGACGGCGAGCGGCACCAACGCAGCTCACAATGTCGTCTTCGATCACGTCTCCGTCTCCTGGTCGGGCGACGAGATGGTGATCTTCTACGCGCTGACGCACGACGTCACGATGCAGCACAGCCTCGTCGCCGAGAGCCTCCCGGCCGAGAACCTCGCGACCGCGATGAAGGGCTTTGTGCTCGGGTCCGACAACAACCCTGGCTCCTACACGCTCCACCACAACCTCGTCGCGCACAACAACCAGCGAAACCCCAACGTGGACATCGCGGGGACGCTCGACTGGGTCAACAACGTCGTCTACAACTGGAACTTCTCGGGCGCGAACCTGAAGCTCTCGCCGAAGGTCAACTTCGTCGGTAACTACGTGAAGCCCGGCCCGAACACGAAGCAGAGCAAGACTTACGTCAAGCTCACGACCTTCAACGGCGGCTACTTCCTATCCGGTAACTACGCCGATGTAGGTGCCACCTTTGCACCTGGCCCTGGTGTCGGCTCGCGTTACGACGCTCCGCAGGTGACGACGGACAGCGCGCAGGCGGCCTACGCGAAGGTACTCGACGACGCGGGCAACTCACGCGGGCTCGATTGCGCCGGCTCCTGGTTCTCGCGCCGAGACACAGTGGACGCGCGCATCGTCCAGAGCGTGAAAGACGGAACGCGCGGCCACAGTCTCGACCCCTCGATCAATCAGGGCTATATCCGCTCGCCCGCCGACGTCGGGGGTTGGCCCGCGCTCGCGGCGGGAACGCCCTGCGAGGACGACGACCTCGACGGGATGCCGAACGTATGGGAGCGGACGCAGGGCTTGGATGCGAGCAACTCCGACGACTCGGCAGCCGACAAGGACGGCGACGGCTACACGAACATCGAGGAGTACCTGAACGGTCCGAGCGGATCCGCGCCGCCTCCTCCTCCGCCGACCACCACAGAGCCTCCCCCGACTACGACGGAGCCGCCGCCTACGACGACTGAGCCCGCTCCTGCATGTCCAACGAGCGGTGCTCTCGCTCTCCGAATTGTCTCGCAGACCGCGACCACGATCACTCTCGGCTGGGATCCGGTCCCCGGTGCTGACGGCTACCGCTTCTCGTCTTCGCAGTCGACGAAGCGCACGAATACCTGGAACGGCGGGGCGTCGAGCGTGAAGTTCTCGAAGGGTGCGAGTTGCTACGGGGTCGAGGCGCTCAACGTTGTTCAGCGTGGAAGCCACTCACCGTGACCGACAAGGAATTAAAAGACGCCGGGATTGTCGAGCTGAAGAAAACGACCGTCGGCTATCTCAAGTCGAATGGCGCTCCCCGCTGGCCCGAAGGTCCGCCTGCGGGTTCACAGTGGAGGAAGGGGCTCGACCTGTTCGCTCAGATCGGCGCGGTTGTCGAGCCTCCCCCGCCGCCTCCTCCTCCGCCAACCGGAACGCTTCCGAGGACGATTACTACTGGCGGCACGTACAAGGGGTCAATCGTCGGAGACGGTGCCAATGCTGCCGTCAAGATTCAGACCGCGCAGCCCGTCATCATTGAGGATTCGTACATCAAGAACACGGGCGCGTCTCCGCTCATCGACGCCAACTTCGCTGGTGCCCAACTCACGGTTAGACGTACCACTCTGGAAGGAGCACCCGGAAGTGTGGGCAAGGCTGTCTACGGCTATGGCTTCAAGTCCATCCGGGTCGAGAACTGCACCATCCTTCACACCTGGGGCATCCGGCTGGATGCGATCCAGGCGGGCGGAACGATCGTGGTCACGAAGAACAAGGGCCGGAACATGGTGCGAAGTCCGGGCGACTGGAGCCATTTCTTCCAGGCGGCGAACGCAACGCAACAGCCTGCCCTATTCGATGTCTCCTGGAACGAGATCATCAACGAGTTTGGAAAGAGCGGCGTCGAAGACGTCATCAACATGTACGGCGGTGCAGGCTGGGCGAAGATTCACGACAACTACATCAACGGTGCCTACCCCGACACCCTCGCAGGCGGCTACTCAGGATCGGGGATCATCTGCGATGCCGGTGCCCATGATTGCGAGATTTACAACAACATCATCCTGAATACCGTAAACCTGGGAATCGGGTTCTACTCGGCGGGCGCTAACAACTGGGCTCACGACAACCGCCTGATCTTCGACGGTCGGGATGACGCGGGCAACCTGTTCGCGGCAGCCAACGTCGGTCTCATGGCCTGGAATGCCGATAGCCACCCCAACTGGGGCAACAACCGCATGACCAACAACGTCGTCGGCTGGGTGAAGGCAAACGGGCAGCGAAACGATATGTGGCTTCCGGATGCGTCGGCGTACTACGGACAGAACACGGGACTTCCCGATCCGATCACGAAAGCCACGGAGCAGGCTGAGTGGCAGCGTTGGCTTGACAAGCTCGCGGCCAACGGCGTTACGGTCGGAGCGTAGGGTGCCGACTGTCGAGTTCGCGATCGCGCAGTCGGATCACGATGTACGATTCGATGGAGAGGGTGCGTCCTACCCTCCACCGTATACAGCGAGCGACCCGACTCGCACGGAAGATAACCCGTCGAAGACTCTGGGAGGGGGCATCTACTACCTCAGTGTCTCCTGTATGCGCTGGGACACGTCCTCGATTCCCGATGGTGAGACTGTCACGTCGGCTGTTCTTCGTGTGCGCGGTTTTAACATAGACGATTGGAACGGGCGCTCGGTCACTCTTGAGTGGTACGACATGGGTACGCCCGACAGCAGCGACTACACCTCTACGGTTGGTAGCGATGCTCATGCGGGGACGGCCATCGCCAGTCTTTCTGAGTCTGCCGACAACGACTTCGCGCTCTTAGCCCTTAGCAACATCAACAAGACTGGCTTCACGGGCTTGCGAATGCACGTCAGCGGAGGAGCGCCTACATCGGGAGGCGGCAACCACTTCCGGTACGCATCCTGGGATCATGCGACGTTAGACCCGCCTCGGCTGATCGTCACCTACGGCGCGGCACCGAGCCTCTACGTCACCCGCCACCCTCTACGACTAGGAGTCTGACCCGCCGTTAGTGGCCGATAGGCGAGTTCACATGGCTCGTTACTCATCGGGAATGGTCGCGGCGGGTGCGGGCACGCACACTGGGGAGCTACTAGCTCCGGCTGATTCCACCCCACTCGTTCACCGAGAGGTGTTTCTGCTTCTCGCCGGCGAGTAAGGCCACCAGAATCCACACGATCAGCCACGCCCCCACGGTGATGATCGAGAGGATGAGGTGCAGGATGTGGTTCGTCGGCTTCCCCTTCACGAGCTGGGCCTGAGTCTGTGTCTGAGAGACGACTCGCCAGCCTTTGCGAACCTGGCTTGACACCTCGAGCTCGAGTATCCGGGCTCGCTCCTCGGAACTCATACGTTCGGCGACCACCTCGGTTGACGTCATTTTCCCTCCGTCCGATTAGTCGATTAGTGTCGTCGTCCCGCTCCTGCGGTGAGGGCGGGCAGGAATGAGTAGGCAGGAAGAAGTCACCGCTACGCGTTCTTCGCAACGCGACGCACTCGCCGAGGCGCTGCGTCTGTCTCGCGAATGGCGAGCTCGATACGACCAAGCGCAGCTTCGGAGCGCTCGGCAATCTCGGCCTGACGGCGAGACAGCTCGACCAGTTCTGCGAGTGATTCGCGGAGGTCTGGCGTGACGACGCTCGTCTGAGTCGCGACAGCAATCTCGACCGGCTCCATCGGCACGATCTCGAAGCCGAGGATCGGCGCGACCTTCGGCAGGTAGTGCGTCGGGATCTGTCCACGTCGCTTCCACCTGACCCAGGTTTTCGCCGAGATCGGGATCAGCCGGGCAAGCCGCTCGTCGCTCAGGCCGAGTCTGGCCTGCGCCCGTTCCATCTCCTCGTCGCCTACGTCTGTCCACTCCGCCACCAGCGGGATTCTGCGCCGAAGATCGAGGTATAGGTCGGACACGTTCTTGACATCTTGACATAGACAGTGTGTCTGTGTAAAGTCCAGACTCGATGTCCAGTCACCTTCAGACCATCCGAGAGGCCCGCAGGCTTTCGCGTGCCGATGTAGCGACCCGTCTCGGCATGAGTCCTAAGCAGCTGGAGCGCTGGGAGAAGGGCAAGACCGACGTGAAGCGGATGCACCTGCTCGCGCTCGCGGACATCTACGACGTGCCCGTCGAGGAACTCGAGGAGGAGGTAGCAGCATGACCATGACCACCGAACGTACAGGCTTCAACGTCCGCGAGGGCAGCCAAATCCTCGCCGATCGCCGCGCCGAGCAGGAACGCTCTCAGGCCGTTGCCGACGCGATGATCCGGCGTCTTCGGATCAAGCGGTTGGCGCGGGAGGCACTCCGACTTTTGGACGAGGCCGCGTGAGCCTCTCCTCAAATTCGGCGGAAGTCAAAACGGCGCTCCTCCCCCTTCCCCAGGAAGCAGGACCGCCGTGGAGCGAACTAGCGCTCCCTTCCGCCGAAAACTCTTTCGTCTCTGACTTCTTCCTCGCTTGCCTCATCTGGACCGCGCTCATCCTGCTCGTCGGCTGGGCCTGGCTCAGCGCTCAGTGGATCGGGTTGCTGTGACACCTGACGAACGCAAAGCGCAGGACATCCTCGAGATTGAGGAAGCCGTGTACGCGCTCTACCGCAGTTGTGAAAACGGCATCGCTGTTCGCATGGCCGCCATCGCGCTTCGCAAGCGAGGCGAGTTGAGCGGGTTCAGGTGCGACGTCGACGAGAGCGCAGGCATGGCGGAAGTCATTGAGTTGAACGGTTACTTGAAGCGGGTTCCCTGTGCCTGACCCCAAGCCCTCGAAGCGCTACCGCGCGACGAAGAAGGAGTGGGAAGACATCCATGCTGCGTTCAAGGGCGCTAGCTGCCGGATCTGCGAGGAGTATCCGATCGAGCTCCATCACGTGCTTCCCCGTTCTCATTCCGGGGACGACGTGATGGTGAACCTCGTACCGCTCTGTCGCGTCTGTCACGCACGAGTCGAAGCCCGTGATCCATTAGCCCGCGCAGCCCTGCGAGAGAGCCTCTCAGAGGCTCACATCGCCTATCTGCGGTTCCGACTCGGTGAGCGCGCTGAGGCGTGGCTGGACAGGAACTACTCCGTAAACACAATCCGATTGGAGGAAGTCGCATGAGCGACTTTGCATCATCCCTAGATCAGTCCCTCGCGCAGGCGTGGAGGCCCGATCAAGGAGGAGAAGACAACCCGAATCCGCTGATCGGGACGTTCGTCGAGATGACCTCAGCTTCCACCGCCTACGGAGCCTGCTGGGTTGCGACGGTGAGGCTCGAGGACGGCTCCGAACGTGCGGTCTGGCTGATGCACACCGTTCTGCGGAACGAGATGTCGAAGGCCCGCCCGCAGTCAGGGGAGCGCATCGGGATCAAGTACCACGGGAAGATTTCCACGAACGGCGGGAACGACTACGTGGGCTACCGCGTCAAGGTCGATCGGCCACTCGGAAGTGGAGAGGCGATCGACTGGGATCGGATCGGAGGCGCGCCGGAAAGCACTCCGCTCGACAACGAACCCCAAGCCCCAGCGCGGGAGCCCGTGACCGTGCCGGCAGGCGTCTCCGTCGACGACGACATCCCGTTCTAGTGGATAAGGCCGAGTCGATCATCGCGAAGAAGAGAGTCGAGCGTTGGCCGGACTCGTGGAAGGCGGACGTCGTCGAACTGACTCCGCAAGAGCGAGAGGTGCTGCTCACGCTTGTTGCCCTCGTCGACGCGAGGCCGACTGATGACGTGGCTTCGAATAGATGACTCGATGCCTCTTAACGGGAAGGTCGGTGATCTCACAGACGCCGAGTACCGAGCCCTCATCGCTCTTTGGGCCTACTGCTCGAGAAAGCGAAACGGCGGCGTCTTCGCTCGAGAAGAGATCCGCCACGCGATGTTCGCGACTCCTCGTGGGCCTCGAGCCGTTCGGGAAGTGCAGCTCGACAGGTTCCTCGAGTTCGGTCTCGTTCGTGACCAGGGTGATTTCTGTGCTGTCAACGACTGGTCGAAATATCAGCCCAAAGATCCGACTGCGGCTGACCGAATGCGATCGCTCAGAAAGCGAACATGACCGTAACGGGAACCGTAACGCGAACCGTAACGCAACCGTGACTCGCGCGCAGCCGCGCGTGCGCGTTCCCGTCCCGTCCCGATTAAGAGCTTTGAAATACCTGTCTTTGAACCTTCTCAATTTCCACTTTGAGCCTGAACGGTTCGCGCGCAAGGCAATTTCGATTCGGGGCAAAGCGTGAGCGACGTCAGCTGCACGTTCTGCTCGCAGACACTCGACGAGTCGTTCGCGTATCGGCTCATCTCGGGCTGGGAGCGCAAGGCCACGGCGCAGTCGCGGCGCGGTGGCTCGGATGTCGTTCTTCGCAAGGCTCACGACGAGTTCGCTTGCACGGCCTGCATCGCTCGATTCAAGGCCGGGATCAACGTGCACCAGGAGACGCTCGTATGAGCGAGCTGCACGAGAAGCTCGAGGTCGTGCTCTCGAAACTGGAGAGCGTACGTCCCCAGGCGAACGGAACTTTCCGGTCCCGCTGCCCGGTTCACGGCGGAACCTCGACCGACGACATGGGGATCCGGGCGGGTGCGAAGTGGATCAACCTTCACTGCTTCGCCGGCTGTGACTACGACGAGATCCGGCGAGTGCTTGGAATCGAATGGTCGGATCTCGTCCTCGACGATACGCCTGCCGGTGAGCGCAAGCCTCGCCGCCGAGATTGGCGAGCGATCGAGCTCGAGTCCTACGCCTGCGCCGTGCGTTTACAGCACGAGCCCGAAGTCTTGAACCGTCTTCGCTTCGGTCATGTCATCGGCGAGTCGGCGGGCATGGAGATCCGAAACGGCCGTGGCTGGTCCGCTAAAGCTCTGGAACGTCTGGAAGTGGGCTGGGACGGATCGCGTCTCACGCTCCCCGTCCGAACCTCGGACGGCAAGCTGCACGACGTTCTGCGCTACGACCCCTTCGCCACTGGCAGGAAGATCCTCGCCGGGAAGGGCAAGTCGCGACTCCCCTGGCCCTCTCCCGAACGACTCGATCCGGCTGAGGTTCTGTTCCTCGTCGAGGGCGAAGGCACTGCGATCTCGATGACCACGGTGGGGCTGACGGCAATCGGCCTACCGGGATCCGTCTCCAAGCCCACGATCTCGACTCAACGCCCGGGGTCGTGGCAGGGGGCGGGCTGGCATCGCAAGTGGGCCGAGCGCTTCGCAAGGTTCCTGCGGATCGTGCTCTTCCCCGACTGCGACGACCAGGGCCGAGCGCTCATGCGAGCGGCCTCCTACGACTTCGACAAGGCGGGGATCGAGAACCACGTCATCGACATCGGCTCGAAGATGAACGACGGCCGCGACATCGGGGATCACCTGCTCAAGTCGGCCTGGGACACGACGTCGCGGAAGGCCGCGAGGAACGTCATTCGAGAGCTCGTCGCTGAGCGGGCTGAGGTCTTGGTCGCGTGAGGCTTAGTGAGGAGCAGATCGAGGCAGGGCGTTCTCCGAAGGGTGGATGGTCGCGTAAACAGCTAGCCGAGTGGGGTGTGTCATGGCCTCCGTCGAAAGGTTGGAAGCGACGTCTGTTGGGCTGGGATAATCCTAAGTCCGCCGTTCGCTGGATAGAGATTCGCTCTCGTTTCGGCGGTCATTGCTCAGTCTGTTCTGCTGAGTTTGGCAAGGGTGATCTCATCCTCTGGTCACCAGATGATGGGCCGCGCTGCGTCTCTGGATGCTTGGAGAAATGGTCGTGACTCAGGCAGCCCTCGATGTGCCCTTCATCCATCCCGAGACGGGTGAGGTCTTGGAGGCACAGGCCGACTTCCTCAAAGCTCTCGACGAGATCACCGAGCGCATGACTCCGCTCTGGAAGATCCGTCGGCGTATACGTGAGTCGTACGCCGAGCGCTTCGAGGCTCCGCTTCCGAGCGATCGTAGGAATCGCACCCAGACTCAGGAGCGCGTTCACTGGTGCCCACGCTGCGGGCTTGCTCGCGTCGAGGGGGATCCGCAATGAGCGCCGAGACCAAGCGTCCCGGCCGCGTGAATGCGGCTGAGAAGGCCAAGCGTCTGCTCACCAGCGGCCGTCTTCGCGTGCTCCAGGTCGAGGGAAACCTGATCGTTGCGGAGTGTCGCGGTGACTCGGGCGAGGTTTACCAGCTCGGCTATCAGCCCGACTTCGAGCGCTGGGGCTGCACCTGTCCGGCTCGAACGGCTTGCTCGCATATGCAAGCGCTCTGGAGCGTCACGGCGGTGGAGCGATGACCGAGCCCGGACAGACCTGCGAAGGCTGCGGACGCCGAGTGCCTCATCCCCGGAAAGAGTCTTCACCCGACACGTCGGTCTTCAGCTATCGCGTTCCGAACGACGAAGCAGACGCTCACCGTGAGATCCGCGAGACGACGGCCAAGTTCCTCGAGACGCACGAGCGTCCTCACTGGCAGTTCTGGACCTACGCCTTCGCGCTTGCCACGGTGCTCCAAGACGAGTCTCTTCGGGGAGCCGGCCAAAGGAGCCCTGTCGCATGAGGGCCTACGAAGTGGACTGGGATGCCGGAACCGAGAACGCCTACGAAGCCTGGCGCGATCGCGTCATGGCAGAGGATGAAGATTTCCAAGATCCTGGGGCGTCGCTCCCTTCCCAGACGACCACAGTCGTCGACTCGACAGCGGCGTCCCAGGAAACATCCGAACGAGACGAGGTAGCGGCGTGAGCGACTGCTGCCACTGGGACGAAGGCTATGACGAGGGCTACAAAGAGGGGCGCAAGAGCGTAGGTGATACCTCGGTCCACTGCGAGATTCTGGAAGCGGTCGCTCGACGTTACGACGTGGCTGGTAACTGTCGGTGCGCTGAAACCTTGCGCGAAGTCGCTTGGGAGATCGCTTCGTGGAACCTGGATCACATCCTTGAGAAAGAACGCGAGCGTCTAGCCGCAGCCGTCGCTTTATACGCCGAGGAGGCAGCAGCGTGAACCGAGAGCACATCCGTATCGAGACAGTGGCTACTGATCCTGTCGGTCACCCGCGCCTCGGGAGCCATCAGCGATTCATCTTCGTCGCTTACGATGGTCGCGAGACGGACATCTCTCGGATTTTCTCGGGCGTCGCAGTCGATATGTGGGCGGGCGATCCGCTCATGGCGACGTTCAAGACCCCGTTCATCAGGCTGGTCGAGGTTGAGGCGTGAGCGGTCGCGTAGAGATCTTCCGAGGCAACGGCCGCATCCTGCCGGGCTATTTTTTCCGCCTCGTAGCCGCCAACGGCGAGCCAATCTCTGTCTCGGAGTCGTTCACAACGAAATTCTCAGCCAAGCGCTCGGCTCGCCAGGTGGCTGAGTCGCTACGGGTGGAGCTGGTGGATACGACGGCCAAGCCGTTTAGGAAGTTTCCGTGAGCACGCTCGCATACCGTGACGTAGGGTTCGCTTCCCTCTTGCGAGACGTGCGCCACGAGAAGGCGCGGGCCGCAGGCGATCTGGCTCACTGGCTCGTCTACCTGGAACTGGAAGGCAAAGCCGATCGCACGCTCTACGAGTACGTCCGCAAGGTGGCTCCACTCCTGCGGGCTCACCCCGAGAAGACGCTTGCGGAGTTCACGTCGGACGACATCAACGCCGTCCTGAGTGCGACCCCGAAACGTAGCCGGCACATCGTCCGCTCGATCATCAACCGCTTCTTCGTGTGGGCCGAGCAGCAGGACCGAATCGACAAGAGCCCGATGCGGAAGGTGGCGACGATCAAGCACCCCGAGCGCCGGGTGGAGGGCACGTTCACCATCGCCCAGGTTGCCTCGCTCGAGGCGCTTCCATCACCTGACGGGCAGCTCTTCGCGATCCTCTTCGGCTCCGGGCTACGAAAGGCAGAAGCCAGACGCCTACGCCGTGAGCACGTCGACCTCGATCGCAGACGCCTGATCGTGCGCGAGGGCAAGGGCGGTAAGGATCGTATCGTCGCACTGACTCCCGGAGCTCTCCAGGCCGTCGCTGACCTCGACCTCACCGAAGGGCTCAGGCCGTGGGATCACCTCTGGTACACCAAACCTGGCGGCGGGAACGTGATCTCGAGGCGCTGGCCGATGGGCGACACGACGTATTCGCGCTGGTACTCGCTTTTGATCGAACGGGCGAAGGTTCCCTATCTCCGTCCCCATGCCACGCGCCACACCTACCACGAGCTCATGCGGTTGGCCGGTCTCTCGCTCGAGGAACGTCAACTGCTAATGGGGCACGTCTCGATTCGAACTACGGCGGACATCTACGGCCACCTTTCGATCGAGGACGTCTCCGACAAGCTCGCAACCTTCTCACTGGCCGACCTATAAATCCATGCCGCTAGAAACCCGCCCGCAGACTTTGGCTCAAACAGGCGGATTCCGCACGCTCTGTCGAGGTAAGGCGTCTAGTGCCCAATGGAGGCTAGCCGCCGCATCTGACCAGAGGGCGGCATGAAGCCCCGGCTGCTCGATTTGTTCTGCGGCGCAGGCGGCGCAGCTATGGGCTACCACCGAGCGGGCTTCGAGGTCGTGGGCGTGGACATCAAAGCTCAGCCGCGGTATCCGTTCGAGTTTCACCAGGCGGATGCACTGGCAACGCTCACGGCAGACATCGGGATCAGTCGTGACTTCGACGCGATCCACGCGAGCCCGCCGTGTCAGGCGTACTTGGTCGCTAACAACATTCACGGGCGCACCGATCATCCCGACCTGATCGCTGAGACTCGGGAGCTACTCCAAGAGACGGGCCTGCCCTACGTCATCGAGAACGTGCCCGGTGCCCCGCTTGAGAACGCAGTAACGATCTGCGGTCTTTCGGTCGGCGTAAACGTGAAACGGCACAGACTGTTCGAGGCCAACTTCCCGATCATGGTGCCACCGTGCGGAGATCACTCGGGCGACTGGTTGCTCGTGTTCGGGCACACCGTCCTCGAGCGCTCGAAGCAGATTGATCGCAACACGCCTTCGGGTGGCCCGCGCTTTCGACGTAAGCACGTCGGCACCGATCGCGGCCGTGAGGCTATGGGCATCGACTGGATGAACCGGGACGAACTCTCAGAGGCAATCCCCCCGCCCTACACGGAACTCATCGGCTACCAACTCCTCCAGCACATCCGCGCAGGAGTCGCCGCATGACCTTCAACGGGGCCGCACTCCCTAAGAGCCTGGAGCGGGGAGCTGCGCTAAGTGCCAAAGACAGCCCGCCCAGGACGGATTCCGGTAGCCAGTCCGGACGGACAGGCAGCCCCGAATGAGTCTCTTGTCGTCGGGGCCAGTTGCACCGCCCGGAGTGACACCGCTCGGCCCGAGCCTCGATGAGAGATTCGTGATCGCGTTGGCGTCTAGTGCCCAAAGGGCAGGTTTTCCCGCCCTTGCCCAATGGAGGCTAGCCACCGGATCTGACCAGGGGGCAGCGTGAGGACTCCGACCCAAAACCAGTACGACATGCTTCGTGCGCTCGGAAGCGGCTCTGCTGGCTTGTCATTCACGAAGCGTAAGACGGATTCCATGCTCAGACATGGGTGGGTAACGGCAGAGTGGAAGCCGCCGTACTACCAGTGGGTGCGCATCACAGCGGATGGTCTGCGCGCTCTCGCGTTCGCGGTGGAGAAGTACGGGCTTCCTGATCTCGGGCCACAGCCACAGACGCATCAGCGCGTGTGCTCGGGCTGCGGCAGCACCCGCTATCGGCTTGAACGTATCGCAATTGAACGGCAGGCCGCATGACTCGCGGCTGGCCCCTGTTCGTGGTGATCTGTGCCCTCGCCACCGTTCCCCTCTACTCCCGCACCCTCGGAGCCCTCGCCGTGGGCGCTCTCTTTGCGCTCTGGCTTCTGACGTTGGTGTCGGTGAAGCAGCGATGAGCGACGTGCTTCTCGTTCGCATCCACGAAAACGCCAACTCGGAGTACCGCGGGCAGGTGGGAACGGTCATCCAAACGGAGCGGCGGCAGAGCACGCGATGGCGCGTTGCTCCCCGGAGGGACTTCCTGGTCAGATTCGAGGATGGCCGTGAGCTGAGGTATTCGGAGTCAGAACTCAAGTTCCTCTCTCTTGAGCAAGCCTCCGCTGATCCGACGTCGGTGAAGCGGGTGGGGCGATGAGCGTATCGCTTCAAGAGCGGGCCAGAGAGCTTTACGCTTCCGGCGCGTTCGGCCATAGGCAGATTGCAAAAGAACTCGGCGTCTCCCCGTCGACCGCGCTTCGGTATGTAAATCCCGCGCTTGCTGAACGCGGACGCAAGCTCTCCAGCGCGGCCAAGCAGCGGCGACGGGGGACGTGTGAGTCGTGTGGAGCCGAGACACGCTACAACGGCCACGGGCGAGGAACCTCAGAGCGCTGTTTAGCATGTGCGTACAAGCGGCAGGCGCTCGCTAAGAGAGGACAGGGAGAGACGGTAGGCATGGTGCTCACCGCTCTCGCCGAGCGACCGCACCGATTCACTGAGATCCGCGACCTGCTTCCAGTGGGTTCGTACACCCCCACGCTCATCAATCGGCTGTTGCGATACGGCCTGATCGAGCGACGCGAGCGCGGCGTTTACGCGCTTGCCATCCAACCCTCGGAGAGTGATGACGAGCGCAACTGAACGATTCTGGAGTCTCACGCAACGCGGGGCGGATGCCGAATGCTGGCCGTGGCTCGGTGCAGTCTCAGGAAAGTACGGACGCTTTGCGTTAGGACGACGTTCGGAAGGAAATGCCCAGGCACATCGCTTTGTTTACGAGTTACTCGTCGGGGCGGTTCCTGAGGGCTGCGAACTTCATCACGAGTGTGGAGACAAGCTGTGTGTGAATCCAGCCCATTTGAGAACTGTGACGCGCGTGGAGCACTTTCGACTTACGTCAGGTGCTTCTGACACCCATTGCGCGAATGGACATCCGCGTATTCCTGAGAACATCACCTACCGCACAGATGGCCGGCCTCGCTGTCGCCAATGCCAACGAGAAGCCGAAGCGCGCTCACGCGCGAGACAAGGGCGGACGCCGAAGAGTCCGTCGAAACAACAAAAGGAGACGGATTCATCCGATTCGTAATCGTGACACTCGCGACCTTCATCTCATTGACGATTCCTAGCGCCGCTGGCGCGAAAGGAGAGGGCTTTGACTACCAAAATTCAGGTGGAGCCGCCGACCAATCTGGCCGACTTCGGCCGCTGGCTCAACGAGTGGGGGAACTCGGAGGAGCACACCTTCACGCGCAAGGAACGGGAGGCATACGAGAAGGCAATCTCAGACGCCTACGATCACTTCGACCGGCTGTATCCGAACTGGCCGCACGAAACGTAGAGCATTGCCCGCAGCATCGCGCCGGATTACGGTTCTACATCTCGCGGTGGACGCATCACCGCGCCCAGATGGGGCAGAGGAGGGGAGCAGGTCTGTCCAGGATCCTGTCGGCGAGGAATCACGCCGTCGCCTGCCCCCGCGTTCTCCTCCTCGCTCACCGCTGGAAAGCTCGCGCATACCACGCCCGCCTCGCCCTGGAACGCTTCCAGGAGCGCCGCTACGTCCTGCGGGACTACGCCTATTACGATGGCGGGCGAGCCTGGCTGAGAGCCGTAGACGAGGTTCAGCGCGTGTTTCCCGGCACCTCTGGCTGGCTGATCTCCTGTTCCGCCGCCGAGGGCGGTCACGGAAGATGGGTCGGGTACGGCGGGCAGGGCTACTCGACGTGGCTCCGGGACTCGGACACCGTAGGCGGCAATCTCCAGTTCAGATTTTCGACGTTCCGGGGCATGTATCGCCGCGCTCTCGACCACCTGCGCTCTCGTGACTTCAAGGTTCCCGAGCACCTGCGCGATCCCGGTGACGACGTGGCTTGGAGAAGTGCGCTCGGGCAGGCGTTGGCAGGCGGCTGGGCTCGTTGGAGTGGCAATGACGACTCGCATTGGAGCGCGTCGTGGGGACGTGGCTGCTGATGGCCTACTTCGCCAACGGCACCGAGGGGCTGACGTACCAGGAGCAGTATTGCTTCCGCTGCGAGCACTTTGAGCAACGTCCGGGCGAAGGCGCTGAGGGCTGCCCCATCTGGGACGCCCATTTGCTCTTCGCCTACGAGCTGTGCAACGAGAAAGAGCACCCCGGCAAGGTCATCCTCGACATGCTCATCCCCGAGCGGGAGCACACGTTCTCTAACGGCATCACGTACGTGGTTCCGGCTGAGTGCACCCTCTTCAAGTTGAAGCAGGAGCCGCTGTGCGAGCCCAGCGCATGACTGACGTAGCTCCCGAGACGGAGACGCTGGTGGCGAAGGCACGAAAGTCTGCTGAGTGGCATCGCGGCGGGTCTGCGGGGTACGCGGCGACCCTGCTCGATCTTCTGGCTGATGAAGTCACCCGCCTCCACTCCCTACTTCTCAGAGCCGAGGAGGAGCGGGCCGTGCTGCAAAAGGCGATGGACGAGATCATCCCGATCACGGATGCGGCAGTAGCCATAGCCGAGAAGGAGCGGGCGGATGCGCTGCGTTGGGCCAAATCAGAGCGAGCAGGCCGGAAAGAAGAAAGAGCGCGGGCGGACGTGGCCGAGGAGGAGCGGGACGAGGCGCGAGCAACGGTCGAGCAACGTGAGGTGGGTTACTCCGCTGCATTGGAGGAGAGGGATGTGTTGCGCAAGGAAGTTGCTGTCTTACGGGAAATCCGAGGAGGGGCGATGAAGCACGCGATCCGCACCCAACACGATGTCGTGCGCGTCAACCACGGAGACGTGTGGAGAGAACTGACAACGGGGGAGGAGCGAGTGGTACTCATGGTCTGCGGTACGACCGGCGAGCCGCTCGTTTCAGGGACGAACTTCGAGATGCACCTCGACGTGTTTCTTGAGTCGCACGAGCCGGTGAGGTTCGCATATCCCGAAGCTGTCCCCCTCGAGGAAACCAAGGAAGCGGGTGCGGGGATGACGCGGGAGTGGACTCCGGGACAGATTGAGCAGGCGATGTTCTACGGGATCTGTTTGGTATGCGGGACGCCGCGGGAGTTGAAGCGAACAGAGACTGTGAAGGACGGGCGGACGCATACCCACTTCGAACTTATTTGGCCGTGCGGTCATACGGACGATCCTGGCAACGTGGAAAGCCTGTGATGACTGAGCCTAGCTGGCGCATGTTCACGGCGGCGAAGGCTGACGCCGAGCGGCGCGGTTATCGCGTTCCTTCGTCGGCAGCGTCCTGGTACAGTC
>JACDCN010000028.1 GCA_013817555.1 Actinomycetota bacterium | reverse complement strand
ACCAAATGTTTCTGTCTGCGGCCCGTCGCCTGATCCCAGCTTCTCCTCTTTGACCTTCTCGGCCTCCCGCTTCGCCCGTTCCTTGCCGAGCTCGAGTTCACGCTTCAGCTGCTCCTTGTTCTCTTGCCCCTTCGCGTAGGCGCCTTGCAACATCTGCGCGGCCACGTCGCGACCACCCAGACCGAACGCCAGCGCCGATCCGAGCGCCAGCGCTCCGATGAGCGCGGCATAGGTAATCGTCACGATCGTCTCGGCGATCTTCAACTGGTCGAGGATCATGAAGGTCGCGATCGCGAAGACGAGAATTGGGGCTACCGTCGAGACGATCCGGCCCAAGCTCGTGTCTCCGAGGAACTTGCCGGCCAACGTCGCGACACCTGCCGCGATTGCGACCGCCACGATGAAGATAAGAAGCGCGGCTAGAACGTTCGGCAGGTAGCTGTAGATCGCCGCGACGAGATTCTCGAGCGCCTCGATGCCGAGCACGTCGACCGCAATCGAGACCGCGCCCAGGAACACGGCCCAAAAGACGATGGCTCCCGCGAGATTCGACGGCCGGGGGATGACGCGCTTGATCCACTGCCCCGTGGGCTCCCGATGAGCTGCAGCATCGAAGCCCGCTTTGCCAAGCGCCCGGCGGGTGACACCGCCCAACACCTTGGCAACGATGTAGCCGAGCAGCAGAAGAAGAAGTGCGCCGAACAAGTTCGGCAAAAACGCGACAAGCTCCGTGAACGCGTTCTGGAGACTGTCACCGGCGTTGAACTCAGCAAGAAACATCGGTCATCCCTCCATCTCGAAATGCGCGGCGTGAGTCCTCATGGACGCAATCACCGCTTCAGGAAGCGCTTCGCGACGTGCGCTGCGATACCCGCCAGTGCTGCTCGCGCGGCGGGGCTACTCAGGACGCCACCGCTACCGCTACCGCCGCCATCGAGCATCTGTCCGAGACCGCCGGACTGTCCGCCGCGTAGAGCTGCGGCGACCTTTCCGAGCATGCCAGCGTCCTCGTCTTCCGACTCGTCCACCGACACTCCCTCCGCCCTTGCCTCGGTGCGCAGCTTTTCCGCGATCTCTCGTCGCTGCTCCGAAGACATGCGGCCAAATGCGTCGCTCGCGGCTTCGCGATACTCGTCCTCGGGGAGATCGCGGGTTAGCTCGTCGTAATGACGCTTGGACTCGTCGTCGGAGATCCCTTCCTCGGGCGGCCCCTTCTCGTAGCGCGCTATGAAGTCCTCGATCTTCTGACGCCGAGACTCGTCCCCAAGTAGCTCCTCGATCATTCCCACCGGAACCTCCTCTGCCTAGGTCCCTGCGGCGTTCCCTGGAAGTCGAGGATGCAAACGCGGGACGTACGCGGTGCGAATCGTTTACGGTCTATGACTCCCGCGACGAAGGAGGCCTCGATGGCTGATCCTGCTCCTGTCGGAAGCGACGTCCAAGCTGGTACTTACCGCTGCATTACCTGCGGGTACGAGCTCGGCGTCCAATCAGTCCAGTCTTTGCCACCCTGCCCGAAATGCGAAGGCCCGTACGGTTGGAAAGCCCTCACCGGGGGGGACAGCGCTAAGGATCCATATCCCAATCAAAGCTGAGCGAAGGAGGCCGGGCGGCGAGCCGAACACCATGACGTCCTGACGCGACGCGAACCGGAACGCATTCGTCTGCTCGCGGGAGCGTCGGGCGCGAACTCGTCTAGCTGTTCTGAGGCGCCAGCGGCCACGACCTCGAGTAGCGCCGCGAGCGGTCCCGGCTCGGTCTCAACACGCGCGGTAATGAGCGCCTCCCGCCAACGGTAACGCTTCCATGTCTCGCTATCGAGGGCCGAGGAAGCCGCTCTCGCCACCCTCTGAAAGTCTCTTCGGGAACGGGGACGTGGAAGAGCGCGACCGCGATCTCCGCCAGTTCGCGATCGCTGAACCTCTGCAACCAGAACCGTCGATCGCGGTCTTCGACCGTCAACTTCGCCGGAGGACGAATGCAGCGCCGGCAGAGCCCCACGCGTCGGGACTGGCGCAGAGACACGTCCCTCGGCTGGTGGCAGCCGGGGCAGGTAGAGGCTGCGAGAATCGAGCGCCCGTGCCGAAGTTTCTCGACTCCGCCGCACTCCAGCTACGCGTGGCGAAGCGGCTCGTGCCGCGACGCGGTGCGTCTCTGCGCGAGCGGTTCGGGAGACTCGACGACCGCCTGGTGTTCGTGATCGGGTCGCCACGCTCCGGCACGACGTTCTTGGCGGGTGCGATCGGGTCGCTTCCCGGCTTCGTGGATCTCGGCGAGGTGGCGCCCGTCAAGGCAGCTGTTCCGGAGCTCGCGGCCATGGCGCCCGACGAGGCGGCTCGACATCTGCGCAGGATCCTGGCCGTCGCGCGGCGAGTCGGCCTCGTGGGGACCGTGCGGGGAGTCGAGCAGACGCCCGAGCTCGCGCACCTCGCCGCCGCTCTCCCCATCGCGTACCCGGAGGCCCGCATTGTGCACATCATCCGAGACGGAAGAGATGTCGTCTGCTCTCTCCTGGAGAAACCGTGGCTCCGCCCTCAGCAAGCGAGAACCGACGATGCCGGCGTCGCATACGGGTCGTATGCGCGCTTCTGGGTGGAATCCGAGCGTCGCGAGGAGTTCGAGACCGCGGGCGACGCGCGTCGCGCCGCCTGGGCATGGCGAAGATATGTGACGGCGGCGCGTGGCGCGCAGTCGACCGCGATCGAGCTCCGCTACGAAGAGCTGGTGGCTGATCCCACTTCCGTCGCGCGCAAGCTGGGGGCACATCTCGACGCGCCTGAAGACGCGTTGGCTGCCGCGCTCTCCTGCGCCCACGGCACCTCTGTCGGTCGCTATCGCGGCGACCTGAGCCCGGAGCAGCTCGAGGACGTTCTGGCCGAGTCCGGCGACCTGCTCCGCGAGCTCGGCTACCTCACGTGAGCTCCGCCAGAGCCTGCCGGACCTTGGCCAGGTGCGCCTGGAGCTCGGTTGTCCGGGCGAGATCCGCACCGCTCAAGTCGCGTTTCAGCTTCCGTTCGCGGAGCCTGAGAAGCAGCTCGGCCCCGGTTCGCTCGTCGATGGCCTCGCGCGCAGCCCTTGCATCGAGCTCGGCCTTGAGCGCGGTCAACTCCGGGTCGTCTCTTCCTGCCACGAGAGCGGCACGGAACTGCCTGGCGACCTCGGAGTCGAAGTGCCCGGGCGTAAGCTCGCCGAGCCCGCGCACGAGCGAGGGATGGGCGAGGCAGGCTGCAAGCGCGTCCCGTTCCAGGCGATCCCCGGCGTCGAGCAGCCGTGTGCTGTCGGCCACCGCGGCGGTCCCGCCTCCACGGACGGGCGCCAGCCCCGCAAGCGTCTCCCGGGGAAGATCGAGCCGGTCGGCAAGCAAGCGCAGAGCCTCCTGCCGTTCGGGAGACTCTTCGGCCTTCGCGATGACCTCGCGCACCCGTACGAAGCCCTCCTGGCGATCGGCGGAACGGTCGAGCTCGAGCCGAACGCGGTAGAGCAGGTAGCTCTCCGCACCCGCTAGCCGCTCTTCGAAGCCGTCTGGCGCGTCGGCCGGATCCTGCCCTTTCGGCAGCGTGACGACCTTCACCTCGAACCCTTGCGTCGCAGCAAGCTCCATCCCACGCAGGGTTGCCTCCTGACCCGCCGCGTCGGCGTCGAAGCAGAGGTAGAGCTTCCGCGTCAGGCGCCCGAGCTCTCGGAGCTGGCGCTCCGTCAGCGCCGTTCCCATGGACGCGACGACCGGCTCGAAGCCCGCCTGCCGAAGCGCGATCACATCCGTGTTGCCTTCCACGACCGCGGCCCGATCCTGCTTGGAGATCGCGGCTCGCGCGAGATGGAGCCCGTACAGGATCGAGCTCTTGTGAAAGAGGTCGCCTTCAGGCGAGTTCACATACTTCCCGCGCAGGGGGTCTTCGTCGCGGAGCTTGCGCGCCTGGAAGCCGACCACGCGCCCGCGCGCGTCCGCAAGCGGGAACATCAACCGCTGCGGGAAGTAGTCGCTTCCGCGCACCGTCGCCAGCCCTGCACCACGCAGCTCGTCGGTCGTGAAGCCCTTCTCCGCCGCCTTCTCCGCCAGCCCCCCGCCGGGCGAGAGGCCGAGGCGGAACTCACGCGTGATGTCCTCCCGGAGTCCGCGTTCGGCCAGATACGCGCGCACGGGCTCGCCGGTGTCGCCCTCCCAGAGCAACCGCTCGAAATAGACGGTCGTCTGCTCGAGCACGGCGAACAGACGCTCCCGCTTTCGCCGTTCGGCCTCGACGCGCGGTGACGCCTCCTCGTACTCGAGCGGGACGCGGAAGCGCTCGGCGAGCCACTCGACCGCGCCGACGAAGTCGAGGCTCTCGGTCTCGCACACGAAGGAGATGAGGTCACCGCCCTTCCCGCAGCCAAAGCAGTAGTAGAGCTTGTCGACGGGGTTCACGGAGAAGCTCGGCGTCCGCTCCTCGTGGAACGGACAGCGGCCCGTGAAGCGCGATCCCGAAGCTCGGCGCAACTGCGTACGACCCGAGACGACTTCGATCATGTCCGCGGCCCCGGTGACGTCGCGCACCGAGGAGTCTTTGATTCGCGCCACAGCTCGAGATTACTCGCCGCTCACGCCGTACTCTCTGCACCATGTCTACGGGCGAGCCACGCCGAGAGCGCAAGGTTGTCAGCGTCCTCTTCTGCGACCTCGTCGGCTTCACGTCACAAGCCGAGTCGATGGATCCGGAGGACGTCGAGGCGATCCTCCGTCCCTACCACGCCCGTGTCCGGAGCGAGCTCGAGCGCCATGGTGGCACGGTCGAGAAGTTCATCGGCGACGCCGTGATGGCCCTCTTCGGCGCGCCGGTTGCACACGAGGACGATCCCGAGCGCGCGGTTCGTGCGGCGCTGGCGATCCGTGACTTCGCGACCGAGGAAGGGCTCGAGCTCCGAGTCGGGATCACGACCGGGGAGGCGCTCGTCTCCCTCGACGCCAGTCCTTCCGAGGGCGAAGGGATGGCAGCCGGCGACGTCGTCAACACGGCTGCGCGGCTCCAGAGTGCCGCGCCGGTCAACGGGATCCTCACCGACGAGACGACCTACCGCGCGACCCGTCAGGTCGTCGACTACCGAGAGGCAAGCGCGGTCGAAGCCAAGGGCAAGGCGGAGCCGATCCCGGTCTGGGAGGCGCTCAGCGCGCACGCGCGCTTCGGTGTCGAAGGCGCGCACGAGGCGCGTACGGAGCTCGTCGGTCGCGAGCGCGAGCTCAGCGTCGTTCGCGACGCCTTCGAGCGCGCGCGGCATGAGCGAACGCCCCAGCTCCTCACGCTCGTCGGCGTACCGGGGATCGGGAAGAGCCGCCTGGTCTACGAGCTATCGCAGATCGTCGACACCGACCCAGAGCTCATCACCTGGCGCCAAGGACGCTGCCTCGCATACGGCGACGGGGTCACGTTGTGGGCGCTGGGCGAGATCGTCAAAGCGCAGGCGGGGATCCTCGAGCAGGACGCATCGGGCGAGGTCATGCAGAAGCTGCGAGACGCGGTCGCAGACGTCCTCGCGGAGACGAGCGACGCAAGTTGGGTCGAGTCGGAGCTGCGCTCGCTCGTCGGTCTCGCGGGCGAATCGGAGCTCGGAGACGACCGCCGCGGTGCAGCGTTTGCCGCGTGGCGTCGGTTCCTCGAGGCGATGGCCGAGCAGCGTCCGCTCGTGGTCGTGTTCGAGGACCTCCACTGGGCGGACGAGAGTCTGCTCGACTTCGTGGACGAGCTCGTCGAGTGGGTGACGGACGTCCCGCTGCTGGTCGTGGCCACGGCCAGGCCCGAGCTCCTCGAGCGCCGGCCGGGATGGGGCGGCGGCAAGCTGAACGCGACGACCCTTGCGCTCGCGCCCCTTTCGGACGACCAGACGGCGCGATTGATCGCGCAACTCCTCCAAAGATCTGTTCTCGCCGCCGAGTCGCAACAGGCGCTGCTCGACCGCGCCGGCGGTAACCCTTTGTACGCCGAGCAGTTCGCCGAGCTCTTCCTCGAACGCGGCTCCGCGGACGAGCTCCCGCTCCCGGAGACGTTGCAAGGGATCATCGCCGCTCGCCTCGACGGGCTTCCGGAGGCCGAGAAGGAGCTCCTTCGAAACGCGGCGGTCGTCGGCAAGGTCTTCTGGGCGGCCGCGCTCGACCGAGAGGAGGACGATGCGGCCGCAACGTTGCACTCACTGGAGCGCAAGGGATTCGTGCGGCGGCAGAAGCGTTCGTCCGTCGAGGGCGAGGGCGAGTTCGCGTTCGCTCATGCGCTCGTTCGGGACGTGGCCTACGGCCAGATTGCGCGCGCTGACCGCGCCGAGAAGCACCGACACGCAGCCGCGTGGATCGAGTCGCTCGGGCGGCCCGAGGATCACGCCGAGATGCTCGCCTATCACTGGCGTTCGGCACTCGAGCTCGCCCGCGCGTCCGGTCAGGACACAGGCGACCTCGTCGACCGCGCGCGACTCGCTCTCCGTGAGGCCGGGGACCGGGCGTTCGCTTTGAACGCGTACCCGGCGGCGGAGAGGTACTACGCAGACGCCCTCGAGCTCTGGCCCGACCGGGACGCGGATCGCCCGGAGCTCCTCTTCAGGCGCGCGCACGCGCTCTACTTCGTTGGCGACGACCGGCGCGAGGAAGCACTCGTGGAGGCCCGAGACGCGGCGCTTGCCGCTGGCGACGCCGAGCGCGCGGCAGAGTCAGAGGCGTTCCTCGCCAACGTCGCCTGGTATCGCGGCCAGCCCGACAAGGTCAGGTTCCATCTCGATCGAGCGACCAAGCTCGCCGGCGGGACGCCGTCCGCTGCCAAGGCACGAGTCCTGAGCATCTCCGCTCGCTCCCGAACGCTCTCCGGAGAGCCCGAGGCCGGGATGCGGATCGCCGAGGAGGTGCTCGAGATGGCCGCCGCGCTCGAGCTGGACGAGCTGCGAGCTCACGCGCTGGCCACGATCGGGACGGCCAAGACCCTCTTCCTTGGCGATCTGAATGGGATAGCGGATCTCGAGCGTGCACTCGAGATCGCACTCGACATCAACTCGCCCATCGCGGGGGGGATCGTCAACAACCTGGCCTTCGCCGTCCCGGTCGGCGACGGCGGGCTCCTACGCGCGGAAGAGCTTCACGTCGAGTCAGCGCGGCTCGCAGAACGCTTCGGAGACCGCCAGGGACTTCGCTTTTCTCGCGGGATCATGGTCTGGGTGGACTGGGTGCGCGGGCGCTGGAACGACGCACTCGAGAACGCGAACAGGTCAGTCGCGGAATGCGAAGCCGGCTCGCCCGATGTCAACGAGGGCTTCGTCCGTCTCAACCGTGCCAGCATCCGCCTGGGACGGGGTGACGTCGAAGGGGCTCTCGCCGATCACGCCCGGGCTCTCGCACACGTGCGCGAAGGGAAGGATCCGGAGATGCTCGCAGCAGTAGCCGCCGTATCCGCGGGCAACTATGCCGAGCTAGGGAGATGGGACGACGCGCGCCGGCTCGTCCACGAGCTCGTCCCCGTCATCCGAGCGCATCCCTATTGGGCTGGCCTCGAGAGTATGGTCGCACCCCATGCCGGGCGCCTCGGTGTCCGAGAGGAGCTACGGGAGATCATCGCGACCGCACCGCCGAGCGCCTGGAATGACGCCTCGCTTCTATCCCTCGATTTGGACTTCCGCGGAGCCGCCGAGGTCTTCGCGGCCATGCCGAGCCCGACCCTGGAGGCCTGGCAGCGAAGGAGCGCAGGCGAGCATCTGATCGAGGCGGGCCGCCGTGCGGAAGGGGAGGTTGAGCTTGCGAAGGCACTTGCGTTTTACCGCTCGGTCGGCGCCACGTTCTTCATCCAGCGCGCCGAGGCTTTGCTCGCGAAGTCAGCTTAGAGCGATTCCGCATAGTCGAGCGCGAAGCGGTCGGTCATACCAGCGATGTAGTCGACGATCTCGTCCACGGCGTCGCCACGCTCCACGAGCTGATCGAAGATCCGGCGGATCACCTCGTGCGCACGCTGGTGCTCGGGGACCGCCTGGCCCCCCAGGTAGACGTGCTCGAACATAAACGCGCGCAGCGAGAGCATCGCCTCCCCCACCTCGGCGGATTGGCGAATGTCGTCGGCATCGGCGGATGCATCCACGATGTCTTGGACAAGCGTGTCGATCCGCGCCGAGCCTGTAGGGCCAAGCACGGCGATCTGCTCGTGGGGGAGGTCCTCCTCGCTGAGAAGCCCGTACCGCACCGCGTCGTCGATGTCGTGGTTGATGTACGCGACTCTGTCGACCAGCCGGACGATCTTCCCCTCGAGCGTGTCCGGCGCCTGCTCGCCCGTGTGCGTGAGGATCCCATGGCAGACCTCGTGTGTGAGGTTGAGGGACTGCGCGATCCTGAGCGACTGCTCGTTATGACGAAAACGTCGCCCGAACCGCTCCTGCACCGCGTTGTCGAGCGCATCCTCGCCTGCGTGGCCAAACGGGGTGTGACCCATGTCGTGGCCGAGGCCGATCGCCTCGACCAGGTCCTCATTAAGCAGCAGAGCTCGTGCTACCACGCGCGAGATCGCGGTCGTCTCGAGGGTGTGGGTCATGCGCGTCCGGTAGTGGTCGCCGGCAGGGTCGATGAAGACCTGCGTCTTTCCCTTCAGGCGCCGGAACGGCTTGGAGTGCACGATGCGGTCGCGATCCCGCTGAAACGGCGTTCGAACGGGAGACTCTTCCTCGGGCAGCTCTCTTCCTCGCGTCTCGAACGAGCGAACCGCGAACGACGACAGACTCTCCTCGAGAGCGCGGATCCGCATCTCGAACGCGGGTCGCGTGGGGCGAGCAACCTCCATGGCCTCAGGGTAGTTGCGGCCGTGGATTTCGAGCGGGCTCGGGAAGCAGATGTGGGGTGGTCCCGGCGACGAACATCGCCGAGAGAGCTAACCCGAGAGCCCGATACCCACCGGCGGCCAGAGCGAGACCGCCCACGGCCGCGCCCAGAAAGTATCCGAGCTGCAGCGCAGCAGTGCGGATACCTGTCACTCCGAGGAGCAGCTCGGGAGCGAGATCGAGTCCGGCGGCGGCCCCCGCGAGCGTCCGACCTCCCGCGAGAAACGCGAGCACAGAGAAGGCCCCGAGACTGAACCACGTGGATGGACGAAACGCCCCGAGCACGGCAACCGTCACCGCAGCCCCCAGGGCGAGCACGACCAGTAGAGCACGTCCATGGTGATCGACCCAGCGACGGAAGAGAAGATTCCCCGGTATGAGTACGAGAGCGCCGGAGCCCAGCACGAGTCCTGTCTCGCCCGACGAGAGCCCGTACGACTCGACGAATAGCGCGCCCACGAAGACGAGGGTTCCGGCCCAGGCGGAGTACGCGAGCAGCTCTCCGCTCGACCATCTCATCACGCCTGGATGGGCGAGCACCGCGCGAATATCAGCTCTCGTCGACGCAGGCGGCGCCGACTTCATGCGCGCGAGGACGACAAGGGCGACGAGGGAAAAGGCGAAAGGCGCCGCGATCCAGGCGATCCTCCAGCTCGCTTCGCCGACGAGACCGGACAACGGCATCCCGACGATCCAAGCGGTTGGCGGACCGAGAAGGGCGACGGCAAGCACCCGGGAGCGGTCGGCCGGAGTCGTCCAGTCGGCCACCGCAGCGAGGGCAGCCGTGTAGGAGAGCCCGATTCCGACGCCGATCGCAAGCTGCGCGATCGCGATCGCAGCGAAGCTCGGAGCCACAGCGCTGGCGCCCGACCCGACCGCGAGGAGAACGAGACCGGAGCCCAGCAGCCCGCGCAAGCCGACTCGGCTGGCGAGCAAGCCGACGAGAAGCGCTGTTACACCCGCCGAGAGGCCCGAGATCGTGCGTAGCTGTCCAGCGGTCGCGGTCGACACGCCGAGGTCGGAGGCGAGAGCCGGGAGCACCGGGGTGAGCACGAGGATTGCGGCCTGTGACGCCGCCAGGCAGAGAAAGAGGGTGGCGCCGATCGCACGCCTCGAGCGCATCAGATGATGATCGGAACGGTGCCGCCGTCGGCGCTCCAGGCCGCACCGGTGACGTACGACGCGCGATCGGAGCAGAGGAAGACGATCACCGCGGCGATCTCCTCGGGGCGTGCGAGCCGGCCGAGGGGACGACCTGCGCCCACGCGGCGGAGCACCTCCTCCCGATCTCCGCCCTGCTGATCCGCGAGCCCGCCCTCTCCGAGCCAGGCATCGGTCGCGGTCGGTCCCGGGGTAACCGCATTGCAGCGGACTCCATCGTCCGCATACAGGTCAGCGACGAGCCTGGAGAGTGAGAGCACCGCAGCCTTCGTGACCGAGTAGTGCGGCATCCCCGCCGACGGACGCTTCCCGGCCGTGGAGGAGACGTTGACGATCGCGCCACCTCCAGCACGGAGGCTCGGTAGCGCCGCCCGTATCGCGCGCACGTAGCTCATGACGTTCAACTGCCAGTACTCGTCCCACTCCTCGTCCGGGACGTCCTCGAACCGCGCCTGTCGGGCGACGCCGACGTTGTTGACGAGGACGTCGAGCCCGGTGAGCTCACGCGTTGCCTCGATAACCGCACGCTCCGGCTCTCCTCCCAGCGAAAGATCGGCTTCGACGTGCGCGACCTCGCCGATGCCAGGTGGTCCACGCCGTCCTGACGTTACGACGCGTGCGCCTTCGGCGACGAGCAGCCGTGCGGTCTCGAGCCCGATCCCGTCCGTCGAGCCGGTGACGAAGCACTTCTCTCCTTCGAGTCCGAGGTCCACGAGCCGCGGCTAGCGTATCCCGCGTGGCGACGACGATCGTGCTGGTTCGACACGGCGAGACCGACTGGAATCGCGGTCGTCGATTCCAGGGACATGCCGACATCCCCCTGAACGCCGCCGGGCTCGCGCAGGTGCGGGATCTCGCCGAGCAGCTCGTGGGCGAGGCGTTCTCCGCCGCGTACACGAGCCCGCTTCGGCGCGCCAGTGAGAGCGCCGAGCTCCTCGCCGCCCGGCTCGGCATCGAAGTTCGGCCATGCGACGCACTGAAGGAGGTCGATGTGGGCTCCTGGTCAGGACTCACGGTTCCGGAAGTCGAGATTCGCTTTCCCGACGGATATGCGCGCTGGGTGGATTGGCGCTGCGCCGGCTGGGAGGACGGGGAGACGTACGACGAGCTCGCCCGGCGGGTCGTCCGGGGACTTCTCGAGATCGCTAAGAGACATGCGGGAAAACAGGTTCTCGCAGTGACACACGGGGGTCCGATTCGCTCCGCGGCTGCCGCCGCGTTGCGGCTTCAGCTCCATGAAGTACCGGCGAGGCTCGGCCCTGTCGACAACTGTGCGACGGTCCGGATCGCGGTGCGGGACGGCATCCTCGAGGCAGTAGACTGACCGCCTCGTGGAGGACTACACGAACAAGTACAAGGGCGAACAGGTCGAAGTCGCGCTCTTCGGCGGCGAGTACCAGGAGGGTGTTCTAACCGCCTATTGCTCGATCGAGGACGTCCCCCACGTCGAGCTCAACGGGCACATCCTGATTCCGTTGCAGAACGTCGCCTCGCTGCACTGCTCGAGCCGTTGCGACGCGCCGGAGCCGGACTGGCCACCACGCGGCCTCACCGAGGACGACGTCGGCGAGGGTAACTGACCTCGCGAGAAGGCTAGATCTTGCCGCGCGGGGCGGCTGCGCTCAATCTCCTGAAGGCATGGCTCCTGGTGGCTCTGCTCGCGAGCGCCTCCGGAGCGCTCGGCTGGGTGATGGGCGGCTCGACCACCGGGCTCTTCTTCGGATTCTGCTCGCTTCTTGCGGCGACAAGCGTCTACCGGTATGGCGACCGGGCGCTCCTCGGAATGCTCGGCGCACGTCCTTTTGCGCTTGCGGAGGATCCGGTTCTCCGCTCCGCTGCCGACACAATGGCGGCCAAGCTCGGAGTTCGGCCGCCAGCTCTCTTCCTCATCGCAGACGGGTTTCCGCGCCTCTTTGCGGTCGGACGGGGGCCTACGAGCTCGTCACTCGCGGTGTCGACAGGCGCCGTCCAAGCGTTACGACGAGAAGAGCTCGAAGCCGCCATCGCGCACGAGCTCGCTCACGTTCGCCGGCGCGACGTCCTCGTGCAGACCTACGCCGTTCTCTTCGCGGCCACACTCCTCGAAGCGAGCCGGATCGGCGGTTGGCTGAGACGAGTGCTGCTCTACATCTTCGCGCCCATCGCAGCCGCTTTCGTCCACGTTCTCCTTTCGCCGAAACGCGAGCTCGAAGCTGACGCCCTCGCGGCGCGCCTCACCGGCCGCGGCCACGACCTCGCAGACGCGCTGTTGCGGCTAGACCGGGCGTCCGAGCTCGTCGAGTTCGCCGCCTCGCCGGCCACCGAGCCGCTCTATGCGGTCGACCCGTTCGCGGACGAGGGCATCTCGCGCATGTTCAAGACCCATCCCGGGATCGACGTTCGGGTACGGCGACTTCGGGAGCTGGCTGCAGCGGGCGACCGGAACGGATCGTCGGCCGGGTCAGCCGCGAAGCTCGGGCCGGGTAGGACCGAGTAAGAGCACCGAGTCACCTGGCCGAAGCTGATCCGTCGCTAGCGAGTTCCAGGCGCGGAGTCAACGGTGGATCCAGCAGCCGACTTCACACACCGCGACTTCCAACCCCGCCTCAACATAAAGGGGTCTTGATTCGCGCGACCGGAATTCGCGCTAGCGGATTCCGGTCTGCGAAAAATAATGGGCGGCGTCCTACTCTCCCGGGGGCTTGCGCCCCGAGTACCATCGGCGCTGGCGGGCTTAACTTCTCTGTTCGGAATGGGAAGAGGTGTATCCCCGCCGCTATGACCGCCCAAATTGTCGAGTGCACGTGCGCGCTCCATGGCTCGCCGCACCCTCAAAACTCCATAGCGGCTGCTCGACGTGTTCAAAGTCAAGACCTCGGGCAATTAGTACGGGTTCGCTGAACGCATTGCTGCGCTTGCACGTCCCGCCTATCGACGTGGTGGTCTACCACGGCCCTTACTCCCTCTAAGGGGATGGGAGGTCTCATCTCGAGGTGGGCTTCCCGCTTAGATGCTTTCAGCGGTTATCCCATCCAGGCGTGGCTAATCAGCGATGCCCTTGGCAGGACAACTGATACACCAGAGGCCTGTTCATCTCGGTCCTCTCGTACTAGAGACGACTCCTCTCAAACCTCCAACGCCCATGGCGGATAGGGACCGAACTGTCTCACGACGTTCTG
>JACDCN010000228.1 GCA_013817555.1 Actinomycetota bacterium | reverse complement strand
CGTGCCGAATGCGTGCCACTTCGCGCGATCCCTCCACGGCTGAGCCGACCCATGGAGCGCGTCTGCTCATCCCGCGATTACCTGCTGTAGCAACCCGTGCTCGTGGATCTCCCGGAAGAGCGCGTTCTCGGCGAGGAGCTCAGTCTGCGTCCCACGCGCGACGATCCGACCGTTCTCGAGCACGGCGATCTCGTCGGCCAGCGCGATTGTCGACAGCCGATGAGCGATGATGATGGTTGTCCGGCCGCGCATGACCTGGCGCAGCCCCTCCCGGATCCGAGCCTCCGTGGTCGCGTCCACGGATGCGGTCGCATCGTCGAGAACGAGGATGCGAGGATCGATGAGTAGCGCTCGCGCGATCGCGATCCGCTGGCGCTGGCCTCCGGACAACGTGATCCCGCGTTCGCCGATGACGGTCTCGTATCCCTGCGGAAGGTCATCGACGATGAAGTCGTGGGCCTGCGCCGCACGCGCCGCCGCCTCGACCGCCTCGTGCGGGGCGTCCGGCAGGCCGAAGGCGATGTTGTCCCTTACTGACGCCGAGAAGAGGAACGGATCCTGAGAGATCACCCCGATCTCGCGGCGCAGCGAACGACGCTGAACGTCCCGGACGTCGACGCCGTCTACGAGCACACGCCCTTCCGTCACCTCGTAGAAGCGCGGAACAAGAGCGGCCAAGGTGGTCTTGCCGGAGCCAGTCCGGCCGATGAGCGCGAGCGTGCGGCCCGCCGCGATCTCCAGATCGACGTCTTCGAGGACGAGGCGACCAGGCTCGTAGCCGAAGTCGACTCCTTCGAAGCGGACATGCCCGGGTCCGGGAGGGAGTGGATGCGCGCCTTCGCTGTCTGAGATCTCCTCCGGCTCGTCGAGGACCTCGAAGATGCGCTCGCCTGCCGCGGTCGCCCGCTGCGCCTGACCGACCCACATTCCGAGCATGCGGAGCGGCATCACGAGCATGGCGAGCAACAAGAAGAAGGTGAAGAAGTCGCCGCGCGTCAGGGTCCCGTCGACCACCATTCGCCCGGCGACGAGGAGAACCGCCGCCTGCGCGATGACCGGAAGGAAGCTGAGCAACGGCACGTAGAGCGCGCGCTGACGGTTTGCCGCGAGCGTGCGATCGAAGACCGAGTCGGCGGCGCGAGCGAACTGCTCGCCTCGACGCTCCTCCTGCGAGAACGACTTGACGACGTGCACCCCGACGATGCTCTCCTCCGCGACTGTCGAGACGTCGGCAAGCTTCGCCTGCACGTCACGGAGCACGGGATGGGAGACGCGGCTGTATCGCTGAGCGATGAGGACGATCGCGGGCGTGATCGCGAGCGAGACGAGAGCGAGCTGCCAGTTGTACACGAAGAGCACGGCCGAGACGACGACGATCGTCACCACGTGCTGCGCGAAGAAGATGAGCCCGTACCCGAGGAAGAAGCGCACAGACTGCAGGTCGATCGTGGCCCTGGACATGAGCTGCCCCGTCTGGCTCCGGTCGTAGAAGCCGAACGACAGGCGCAGGAAGTGCGCGTAGAGCTCGTCGCGCATGTCGTACTCGACCGCGAGCGCCTGCCTGCCGGAGAGCAGTCGCCGGCCGAGCATGAGCGCGCCACGCACGAGCCCGAGCGCCACGATCGCACCGATCCACAGCATGAGAACCGTTGTGTCTGGATCATCCCCGTCGAGCTCATTGATGACGAATCCGGCAAGAATCGGCACCAGGATCACCGCCACCTGCGAGGCGATCGCGAGGATTGACGAGACGGCGAGCGAGGCGCGATACGGACGGAGGAACACGAGCAGCCGGACAAAGGTCCGCCCCGCGGACTGCGGTCGTACGGTCGAGTCCTCCTCCTCTGCCGTCACCTGCTCGTAGGGTACGGATCGTGCTGGAGGCGGTGCCGAACGTTTCCGAAGGGCGGGACGCAGCGGCGATAGAGGAGATCGGACATGCCTTCGCGAGCCGCGCGATGCTCCTCGACGTCCACGCGGACGTGGATCACCACCGCTCGGTGTTCACCCTCGCGGCCGACGCAAACCCGCTCGTCGAATCGCTCGTGGCAGGGATCGCGCGCGCGCTCGAGCTCGTCGACTTGCGCCTCCACGACGGCGTCCATCCCAGGGTCGGCGCGGTTGATGTCGTGCCGCTCGTGCCCCTCGTCTCGTCGAGTATGGCGTTGGCCGAGAAGGCGGCGCTCATCGTCGCACAGAGAGTCGGAGGCGAGCTGGAGCTCCCCGTGTTCCTCTACGGCACGGTGGGCGGCGGCAAGCGGCCAGCGTTCTTCCGTTCCGGAGGATTGGCCGAGCTTGAGCGTCGCGTCGTTGCAGGCGAGCTCCGCGTGGACGCCGGCCCATCGAGGCTCGATCCCCGCTCCGGCGCAATCCTCGTCGGGGCGCGTCCGCCGCTCGTCGCCTACAACGTCGTGCTCGGAGCCGATGATGCTGGCGTGGCGCGTGCGATCGCGGCGTCGATCCGGGAGTCCGGCGGCGGGATGCCCGGGGTGCAGGCGATCGGGCTCGAGCTGCCAGGCTCCGGGCGAATGCAGGTGAGCATGAACGTGGTCGACCTCGAGCGCGCTCCGCTCCACGAAGTGGTGGAACGAGTTCGACAAGAAGCAACGTCGCATGGGGTCGAGGTCGTCGACGGCGAGCTCGTCGGCCTCGTTCCCGAGCGCGTGCTGGCCGACGCGGCCGCGGCCGGCGTCTCCATCCCCGGGGTGGACGAGTCGCGCGTGCTCGAACGAGTACTCGGGCCGTCCGCGTTCTAGACTCGGGCCGTGTCGCGGTCGCTCGTCCTGACGGGAGAAGACCTCACGCTCGGTGACGTGTGGGACGTCGCCGTCCACGGGGCAAAGGCCGAGATCGCCGACACGGCGAGGGTGCAGATGCGCGCTGCACGGGAGCTCGTCGAGTCGATGAAGGGCGAGAACACCTACGGTGTCAACACCGGCTTCGGGCGCTTCGTTAGCGCCCGCATCCCAGAGGAGCTGGCAGACGAGCTTCAGCTTCGGTTGCTCCGAAGCCACGCCTGCGGTGTGGGCGAGCCCTATCCCGACGACATCGTCCGGGCCGCGATGCTGCTCCGTGCGAACGCTCTCGCCAAGGGCTACTCGGGGGCTCGCGTGGAGACCGTCGAGCTGCTGGTCGAATGCCTGAATCGGGGGGTCCTCCCAGTGGTTCCTGCACGCGGATCAGTGGGTGCGAGCGGAGATCTCGCGCCCCTTGCTCATCTCGCACTCCCTCTCGTGGGCGAGGGTGAAGCCGTCGTGGCGGGTGAGCGGTTGGACGGGGAGGAGGCGCTTCGCCGGGTCGGGCTCGAGCCGATCCGGCTCGTCAGCAAGGAGGGGCTCTCCCTCGTCAACGGGACGCAGTTCATGGCGGCGATGGCCGCGCTCGGCGTGAAGCGGGCGAAGCGCCTGGCCGCGACTGCCGATTGCGCCTGCGCGCTCTCGCTGGAGGCGCTTCAGGGATCGGCCACGAGCTTCTCTCCCGCGGTGCACCGTTCCCGTCCGCTGAAAGGGCAGCAGGAGGCGGCGGCCAATGTCCTGCGGCTGCTCGAAGGGTCGGCAATCAGCGAGTCGCATCGCTGGTGCGACAAGGTGCAGGACGCGTATTCCCTTCGCTGCGCCCCGCAGGTGCACGGCGCCTGCCGTGACCTGCTCGACTACGTCGAGGCAACGGTGTCGGTGGAGCTGAACGCTGCCACGGACAACCCACTCGTTCTCGTCGATGAGGGTCAGATCGTGTCGGCCGGGAACTTCCATGGACAGCCACTAGCTTTTGCGCTGGACGTGCTCGCGATGGCGGTCGCGGAGCTCGCGAGCATCTCCGAGCGGCGTACCGAGCGGATGGTCAATCCGAGCCTCTCCGACGGTCTTCCACCGTTCCTGGTCGAGGAGGGCGGCCTCAACTCCGGCTTCATGATCCCTCAGTACGTTGCCGCCGCGCTCGTATCGGAGAACAAAGTGTTCGCCCATCCGGCGAGCGTCGACTCGATTCCGACGAGCGCGGGACAGGAGGATCATGTATCGATGGGGAACGCCGCCGGCCTGAAGGCTCTGCGCGTGCTCGACAACGCCGAGTGGACACTCGCGATCGAGCTTCTC
>JACDCN010000027.1 GCA_013817555.1 Actinomycetota bacterium | reverse complement strand
ACCGGGAGGTTCCCCACGCTCTCAGAAAGAAGGGAGCACGCGAGGGAAACATGGTTTCCCTCGCGAACGCGGGCCGGAGGCGCGCGTTGCTCATCGCCATCGCTCCGGGACAATGTCGAAGCCGAGCGCCTGCTCGAGGGCATGGCCCACGCGGAAGAGAAGATTCTCGCCGAACTGCGGCCCGATCAGCTGGAGCCCCACGGGCAGCCCGGCCGACAGACCGCACGGAATCGAGAGCCCCGGCAATCCCGCGAGACACGAGGGGATGGTGAGGAGATCGCTCGCGTACATCGCGAGCGGGTCGGCCGCGCGCTCGCCGATCTTGAACGCAACCGTGGGCGACGTCGGGGAGACGAGGACGTCGAACCGCTCGAGTGCTTCCCGATGCTCCTCGATGATGAGCGTTCGCACCTTCTGCGCCTGGCCGTAGAACGCGTCGTAGTACCCCGAGGAGAGCGCGTACGTGCCGAGCATGATCCTGCGCTTCGGTTCCGGGCCGAAGCCCTCGTCGCGAGTGCGGTCCACCATCTCCTGATAGCTCGCCCCCTCTGCGCGTTTGCCGAAGCGGACGCCGTCGTAGCGCGCCAGGTTCGACGAGGCCTCGGCGGGAGCGATGAGGTAGTAGCACGGCATCCCGTAGCGAACCGAGCGGGGAAGCGAACACTCCCCCACCTCGGCGCCGAGCTCCTCTGCAAACTCGATCGCCCGCTGAACCGCCTCTCGCACGCCTGGTTCGATGCCTTCGGCTTCGTTCAGCTCGGTCGGCACGCCGACCCGGACGCCGGCGAGCGAGTCTCCCTCCGGCAGACGGACCGCCTCGGGCAGCTCAGCAGTCGTCGAGTCGAGGGGATCACGTCCGGCGATGATCGAGTACAGGAGCGCGACGTCGCGCACCGTCTTGGCTACCGGGCCGACCTGGTCGAGGCTGGAAGCGAACGCGACGACCCCGTATCGGGAAACGCTTCCGTATGTCGGCCGTAGACCCACGTTCCCGCAGAGCGCCGACGGCTGCTTGATCGATCCACCCGTGTCCGAGCCGAGGGCCCACGGCGCGAGACCTGCCGTCACCGCCGCCGCCGAGCCGCCGCCGGAGCCCCCCGGCACGCGCGCGGGATCCCAGGGATTGCGGGACGGGCCGTACGCCGAGTTCTCGGTCGAGGATCCCATCGCGAACTCGTCCGTGTTGGTCTTGCCGAGGAGCCCGAGCCCCGCGGCCTTGACTCGGGCGGCCACGGTCGCGTCGAAGACGGGGACGTAGCCGTCGAGGATGCGCGACCCCGCTGTCGTCTCCACGCCCTTCGTCGAGATGACATCCTTCAGCGCGATCGGCACTCCGTCGCCGTCGGAGTCTGCGGTGCGTAGAAAGCAGTGGAGCTCACCGTCGCGCTCCGCGATCGCGTCGAGGTAGGCAGCGCGGAGCTCGGCGCCCGTGAGCTCACCCCGCTTGAGAAGATCCTTCGCTCCCTCGGCGGTCAGCCGAAGGGTGTCGATCACTGCCGCCATGCGGGCACGCGGAAGAAGCCGTCCTCCACTTCGGGCGCGTTCGCAAGCACGTCCTCCAGCAGCAGCGAAGCGCGCGGAGTGTCCTCGTCCCAGACGTTCACGAGATCGAGCGGGTGCGGGGTCGGCGGCACGTCCGCGAGGTCCAGCTCCGCGACGACACTAACCGCCTCGAGGATCTTCCCGAGCTCGTCTGTCAGCTGCGCGATCTCCTCCTCCGTCAGCGCCAGCTGCGCCAGCTTCGCGACGTGGAGCACCTCTTCTCGGGTGATCGCCATCTCGATGATCCTTTCAGAGCGAAGGTGTTGCCTTCTGCCGCTACCGGTATCACACCCCGGCGCTTCCGGGATCGCCCAGAGAGAAAGGGGCCTGCTTTCGCGCGACCGGAACTCGCGCTAGCGAGTTCCGGTCTGGCGCAAAACGTCAGCTCATCGCTGCCGTGACGTTCGCGGCCTGGGCACCCTTGGGCCCCTGGACGACCTCGAACTCCACACGTTGGCCTTCGGTGAGGGTCTTGAAGCCGTCCATCGTGATCGCGGAGAAGTGGACGAACACGTCGTCGCCCCCCTCGCGCTCGATGAAGCCATAGCCCTTCTCGTTCGAAAACCACTTGACGGTGCCCTGCTCCACTTACGTCCTCCTACAGCGAAGACGCCGGCCCTGAGGTCGGCGCCGATGGATTGAACGCGGGAACCGTAGCGCTTACGTGCCGGACACCGCAACCCCCTCGCGCCGATGTTGCGCAGCTGTGAGGGTGTTACGCAGAAGCATCGCAATCGTCATCGGGCCGATGCTTCCAGGGACCGGTGTCAAAAACCCGGCTACCTCGGCCACGTCCTTCTCGACGTCTCCCACGAGACCCTGCTCCGTCCGGTTCACGGCGACGTCGATCACGACGGCGCCCGGCTTGACCATGTCCCGCGTCACGAGTCCAGGGCGACCGACAGCTGCAACCAGAATGTCCGCTCGACGCGTGTGCTGCTCTAAGTCGACCGTGCGGGAATGGCAGATCGTCACAGTCGCGTGCTCTGCGAGGAGCATCATCGCCACGGGCTTCCCGACAATCTCGCTCCGCCCGATCACGACCGCCTCCATTCCCTTGAGGTCGATCTCGTATTCGGCCAGCAGAGCCATGACTCCGAGCGGGGTCGCAGGCACGAGCAACGGGTCTCCCTGATAGAGCCGCCCCGCGTTCAACGGGTGAAAGCCGTCCACGTCCTTGGTCGGGTCAACCGCCAGAGTGACTTTCGACTCGTCCATGTGCGCGGGAAGAGGAAGCTGCACGAGGATCCCGTCGACCACGTCGTCCGCGTTGAGCTCCTCGAGCAGCTCGAGCACCTCACCCTCGGAAGTCGACTCTCCGAAACGGTGGTCTCGCGACTCGATGCCGGCCTCGGAACAGGCGTCGTGCTTCCTCGAGACGTAGATGTGCGAAGCGGGATCGTCCCCGACGAGCACCGTCGCGAGGCACACCGACTCGCCGAACGCTTTCATCTCGTCTGCGATCCCGGCGCGCAGCTTCTCGGCGAGAGCCTTTCCGTCCATGCGAACCGCGGTCATGGGCGAAGCCTACTGAGGTCGGCGCTCCGTGCCGATACTGGAAGTGACCCGAGAGAGGTTCCAAATGCTCCTAAAGATCGTTCTCGTCGCCGCCGTGGTCATGGCCGGGTTGGTGTTCGCCCAGCGCGAGGATCTCGTCCACGAGTGGGGAGTCGCCGGCACGTGCGAAGGCGTTCGCCCGCCGGTCGACGACGGGAAGCACTGGTATGCGTGCGAGGAAGGCCTGCTTACCGGATACCCGAGCCTGATCGGCGATCAGTGCCGATATGAATCGCGGGCGTCCAGCTATGAGTACTGGAGCTGCCCCGCGCCCGTCACGCGCTTCCCGTCCCGCTCTTGAGCCGACAGTGGCCGAGCTGGGCTAGCGTTGCCCGGTGCTCGACACCCTCCTCCGCCGCCTGCTGCGCACCCCCCGCGTGGATGTGTGGCGCGGCTGGTACCGCCGTTACGACGAGAACCCGTTCGCCGTCGATCCCGAGAGCGTCTCGCGCGAACGGTTCCTCTCTCTCGCCGCCGGCACGCGTCGGAACGACGCGCTCGTAGCCACTCTCGGCGAGCGATTTGGAAAGTTGCCCGATGCAGAGTTCGTGGACGAGCTCGCCCTCGCGACCCAGGTCGTGCCGAAGGACGAAGAGCTCGACTGGAGTCACGGCTTCCTGCTCTACGCGGTGCTAACGAGCTATCTCGAGCAGGTCGGCTCAGACCGGCCGGTGACGATCTTTGAGACGGGAACGGCGCGGGGGTTCAGCGCCGTCTGCATGGCGAAGGCGCTCCGCGACGCAGGACGGGCAGGAACGATTCTCACGGTTGACATGCTGCACGCCGAGCGGCCCCTGTTCTGGAACAGCATTGCGGACGCGGACGGGCCGAAGACGCGCGTCGAGCTGCTCGAGCCGTGGGCGGACCTCGTCGAGGACCATGTTGTGTTCCTGCGTGGTGACGTCTCCGTCGCGCTCGAGCAGATAGGCCTCGTGCGGATCCACTTCGCCTTCCTCGACGCCGAGCACACGTACGACGCGGTGCGAGACGAGCTCGCCTTCGTGGCCGCGCACCAGCAGCCGCGCGACGTCATCGTCTGTGACGACTACACGCCGCGAGCGTTCCCGGAGATCGTGCGAGCGGTGGACGAGCTGGCCGCGACCGGGGCGTACGAGCTGGAGACCTTCGCGAGCTCGCCCGGCCGCGGGTACGCGTACTTGCAGAAGTCTGGTTAGTCCGGTCTACGCGTCGCCGCCGGGCTGGATGAGCTCGGCGTCGTTCGCTGGATTGATCTCCCCGAACGCGAGGATCGTCAAGCCGTCATCTCCTGCTTCGAACGAGCGGACGACCGGGCCGGCGACGCGCACGGCATCCCATTCCTTCAACTGACGACTCTCGCCGTCGAGCTGAACGCGACCGCTCCCTTGGACGACGACGTAGATCTCCTCGGCCTGCTCCTTGTGCCGGTGCGCAAACGGCGAGGTCTCGTTCGGCGCCACCCGCTGGTAACTCACGCTGAGCCGCTCCGACTCGAGGTCCTTCTTCCCGAACCGCGCTTCGAGCGCCGGCGAGAAGCCGAACTTCAGCGCCGAGTCCTCCACGTCCGACCGGAGATTGGCAATCGAGAAATCAGTCATACGCGTATGTGCCCCAGCACCCTGAACGTTGAAACGGGCTCTGCACAAGGCGCCGAGCGGACTCGAACCGCTGTACGAGGCTTTGCAGGCCTCTGCCTAACCACTCGGCCACGGCGCCACGCGCGCTCATCCTAGATGCTCGATCTAGCCGTCCTCTTCGCCGGGTACGGTGAGCCGATGAGCACCGCGCCGGCTCCGCCGCACGTGGAGATCTGCTTGCGCTGCGGCGCGGCGATGGAGTGGCGGCACGGGACTTTCCAGTGTCCGAAGTGCCGATTCAAAGTCGGCTGCTGCGAAGGCGAGACGGGGGACTGCAGGACGCGGCAGTAGGCGTTTTCGGATCGGCGTCGGCGGGCATCATCTCCCGCGCGATGAACAGAACTCCTCCGTATCCGCCCGAGCCCGACGACAGCGACGACGTCACCATCGCCGACGACGAGTGGCAGGTCGCGGAGCAGTACCGCGTCGAGCCGCGCACGCGTCCGGCCGCGGGCGATGAGGGCACGATCGTCATCCAGCAGGACAATGTCCCACAAGGACCCGTCCGACGCTTCCCGCCTGATCTCGGGCCGGGACTGCTGCTCGCCCTTCTCGGTGTCTTGCTCATCGTCGTGCTCGTCCCGGCGGGAATCTGGCTTGCGGGACGAGACGACGACGAGTCCGCCCCCACGCCGACGACCGACACCGTCGACACGACCACCGCAACGACGACCACGCAGAGGACCCCGACCACCCCAGCCGCAAGTACCGTCCCCGAGCTCACGGGGCTCACGCTCGAGGAGGCACGAGCGCTTCTCCAACAGGAGAACCTGGTCGTGCGCATCCGCAGAATCGCGTCTGAGGGTCCTGCCGGGGAGGTGCTCGAGCAGTCGCCGGAGCCCGGTGCGCGCATCTCGGCCGGCACCGTCGTCGTTCTCACCGTGTCGAAAGCCTCGATTCCGGAACGAGTGAAGGTGCCGAGCGTCGAGGGCCTGCTGACGAGCGAGGCGGCTTCCCTCCTGCGCCAAGCCGGACTCGACGTGGAGCTCCGGACGATCCGTTCGTCGGAGCCCGAGGGGACGGTCGTCAACCAGAACCCAGGGCCGGACGAGGAGGTCGCTCCGCGAACGATCGTCCTGCTCGAGATCGCCGGTCCGCCGCCGCCGCCTGCGCCCGTCATGATCGAGGTTCCACGCCTTGTCGGGCTGAAAGCGGCAGAGGCCCGAAGCCAGCTCCTGAAGCTCGGCTTGCGCTTCACCCAGCGACCGGTCGAGTCGACACAGCCGAAGGGCACGGTCGTCAGGCAGTCACCTCCGGCCGGGACGGAGCTACGAAAGAGTCAGGCGGTGCTGCTCACCGTCTCGACCGGACCTGCCCGGGTGTCCGTCCCGGACGTCATCGGCCTCGACGAGCAGGCAGCGCGCGACGAGCTCGAGGCCGCCGGGTTCGAGGTTCAGGTGGACGAGCAGGCGACGGATGTCGTGGACGAGAGCGGCATCGTCCTCGATCAGAATCCCGCAGGGGGCTCCAGCCAGCCGAAGGGCAGCGTCGTGACGATCACTGTCGGCCTTTTCGGCTAGACGACGACGTATCGGGCTTGACGACAACGTGTCCGCGGGGCTGCGCTGCTGCCCGTACTGCGCGATCCCGTCCTCGCGGCGACGGCAGACGCTTCTGGGGCTGGCTCCGAACCACGGCTTTCTTGTACTGCGACTTGCGGACGCTTTGGCCGCGTATAGCAGCCTTGGCCTCCGCGCTTCGGCCACGCGGCACGGCTTTCGACAAGCTCGAACGCGAGCCACGAGCCTTGTCGACCTTGGTCTGCTGGCCCGGTGCCTCAGCCTTTCCCCGCGCGACTCCGAGTCCCGGCACGCGCACGCCTCGCGGCGCCGTCTGCCCGAGCCGCTGTCCGGGTTTGTCGACCAGGGTAGGCGGCTTGATCTTGGCCTTCGGCTCGACCTCGGTCGCGCCCACGACGCCCACGCCGCCGGCGACGCCGGCAGCCGTCACAACCGCCGCGGCCTTGAGTGCGACCCCTCCGGCGAACACGCCTCCTCCTACCGCGCCCGCTGCCCCGCCCGTCCCTGCGGCGACTGCTGTTCCCGCACCGATTGGAAGCGTCGCTGCAGCCGCCGTGCCCTCGAAACCTCTGAAGAGGGTGAAGGAGACTGGGATCGGAACCAGCGCGAGGCCGCGCAGCGCTCGTCGATGACGCTTCTGAGCCTGGGTGAAGCGGGCGCAGTCCGGACATTCCTCGAGATGCACGCGAAGCCGCTTCCGCTCCTTGCGCCCGAGGCGCCCATCGGCGACCCGCGAGACCGCGAACTGCGCCTCCGTGCACGTGAGCTGGTTCTCGAGCTCCTCCGCGAGAGATCTGCGCGCGCGAAAGAGAAGCGTCTCGAGCGCCGAGGTCGTCACACTCAGGATCTCGGCTATTTCTTTGTAGGAGCGGCCTTCGAACTCGCGGAGGACGATCGCTTGTCGCTGCGCGGGCGGGATGTGCGAGAGCGCGGTCAGGATCTCGCCCACCGTCGGGCCCGTTGGCTCTGTGTCCTCTGAGCTCGTGTCCGCGATCTGGTCGTCGAGCAGGACCTGGCGGGGACGAGCACTGTCATGGCGGAAGCGCTGCTTGATCGCATTCGAGGCGATCGTGAGGAGCCAGTTGGATGGCTTGCGCGGGCGCACTCCCTGCTCGAGCGAGCGGTACGCATTCAGGAACGTCGTCTGCGTGATGTCCTCGGCGTCGGCATGGTTGCCGAGCACAGCGAGCGCGTACCGGTATACCTCGCTCCCGTGCCGGCGGTAGAGATCGTCGATCGCGCGCGACGCGGCGTGACCGGTCTCGGTGACCGCCATGGATGAACGGTTGCCGAACCGCAGCCCCCGCACAACCCTCCTCACAAAGTCCTAACATTTCTGAGCGCAAGAACCGCGCCTCGCGCGCGTCCTACCTGATAGCCGCGCGAATCGCCCCCTACGGAGGACAACTCCATGAAAAGACTGCTCACGATCGCTGCTCTGCTCTCTCTCGTTCTCGCCGCGTCGGTGGCGCTCGCAGCCCCCCCGGCCGGGAAGGACAAGGATCCTGCGTCGGCCGCGGAAGCGAAGGCGATCCAGGCGTGCAAGGCGGAGCGCGCGGCCAACATGGCGGCATTCGAGGCGAAGTACGGGACGAACAAGAACAAGAAGAACGCCTTCGGCAAGTGCGTCTCCTCGAAGTCCAAGCACGACGACGAGAAGGACGAGGCGGACGAGAACAAGAACGAGACAAACGCCTCGAAGAAGTGCAAGGCGGAGCGCGCGGCAAACATGGCGGAATTCGAGGCGAAGTACGGGACGAACAAGAACAAGAAGAACGCGCACGGCAAGTGCGTCTCGAAGCACGCCAAGCAGAAGTCGTGAGCTAACGCTCGAGATTGGCGCCGCGCAGTGCGGTGCGGTGGAGGGGGAAGTAACGGAGGAGGCCGAACGCCTCCTCCGTTGTTCCTGCACTGAGGCGCTTTTCCGGCGTCGGCGACGGCGTCCGGGAATCGCAGGTAGGATGGCCCAAGCGCGTTGGCCAGATTTGAAGCGGCCGGGGCTTTGTTTTCACCTCGACTGTCACACCGGCTTTTGCGCAGCAGAGAGTTCGTCTGGACTCTCCTGCCCTGAAAGATGAGCAGAAGGAGCACCACATGCATGCAACCATTCGCCGTTACGACGGTGTGGACCAGAATCGTACGGTCGAGCTGACCACCAAGGTCAACGAGACCCTCGTCCCCAAGCTGAGCAAGCTCCCGGGCTTCGCCGGCTATTACCTGATCGAGGCCGGCAACGGCATCTTCAGCTCGCTCGGTCTCTTTGAGACACCTGAGCAGGGCGTCGAGTCGACGAAGCTCGTGTCCTCGTGGATCCGCGACGAGAATCTCATGTCGCTGTTCCCCAACGAGCCCAAGATCACGAGCGGCAAGGTCATCGCTCGTAGCAACGGCGTCACGGTCGCCGCGTAACTCGACCGAACGCATTCGACGCGAGGGCCCGGCTTGCCGGGCCCTCGCTCGTTTCAGCTTCGTGAGTCGTCTCGAGGGAGGCTCGCAATCCCCCTCGGAGGTGACGATCCTCTTTGAGCTCGACTACCCGAGCTTCGTCGAGAAACGCTTCGTGAAGCGCTTTTCGCGGGCAGTGAACGAGATCTTGCCCTGAAGGGTCTTCCCCTTGGCTGTCTTCGGCGGGCGAAGAGGCAGGTCCACTCATCGCGTCCGAGCAAACCCCGCTCGGACGCGACGAGCCTCGGGGCCAACCCCCGACTCGCCACAGGATCAGCGGGCGGGCGCCGACGGCCTAGGGCGGGAGGCCCAGCGAGAACCCGCTCGGAGTGTCGTATTCGCCCTCATCCTCGGCTACAAACATCGCCGAAGCGATCACGCATCCGGTGCCATCCGCATGGCGCTTGACAGACATAGAAGCATCTGGCGCACGGTTGGGTTCTGTCCCCAGCGCCCGCGTAGTCCGGTATCTACTATTTGCTCCCGGCGTGTCGCCGACGCGAATGGTTCCCTGATCGATCACGAGGGCGCCCACGGCGAGGCACGCATCACGCTCACGAGCGATCGTTCGCAGCACATCGAGATCACGCTCGATGCCTCCGGCTTGTGCGCGCGTCGTCATCACGCACCGTTTGATCCGCATGTCGACGTTGAGCGTCGCCTCGCCGAGGGTGACTCTCGATCCGACAAGGGAGTCCTCGCCTTCGCCGTCGAGCAGTACGTTCGCTCTGAAACGACGCGGATCCCACGATCCCATCGTCGCGGTCGACACAAGCGACACCCGCGCACCGGGGTTGTCGTGAAATGCCCTCGCAGCTCCGTCGAAAGGCTCCCAATCACTCGTCGACTCATGCTCGAAGTCGACCACGTTCTCATAGCGGCGAGCCGCCTCCGTCGCAGCCGAACGCAGCGCCACGGATCGGCCGAGCCAGTTCGACAACGTGTTGTCATCTCCTGCCAGTGAACCATCCGGCAACGTGATCTCCGCGGTACCGTCAGCGCGCATGCATGCCGACGCGAACAGCAGCTCAGGAACACGCCGACCGGTCAAACCCAATCCGGACTCCACGTCGTAGATCGCGAACTGACGATCACCTTCGAGACCATCCGCAGTCACTGCCACTGCATCAAGCCGCTCGCCTTGTAGCGACTTGACGGGATAGCGCCACAGCTCAGCGATCTGCACGCCACCGAACATGCAACGCAGCCTTCCGCCTCTTTGGGGTCGAGTCACCCGGACGACGGGCTCTCCGGAACGCCAAGTCTCCGTACCTCACCGCAGTCGAGGCTGCCGACTACCTGCACGTCCCCGTCAAGCGAGTCCACAACCTCACCTCTCGCAAGGTGATACCACACCGGAAGCAGGAGGGACGGCTGCTTTTCAGGCGCGACGAGCTCGATCCGCTGGCTGGACGAATTCTACGTCGGCCCGCCCGGGGCTGGACCTGCGCGCAGCGAGGACCTATGATGGGGTCTTCCCTTGTAAATGCCCCGGCGGCGTTGGAGCGCCCCGGGGCTTGGCACCAGGAGGTTAGTCCTGATGCGTGACGAGCGTAACTCGAAAAGGATCACGTGGACCCGGACCAGCGTCGGCTACCGGGTCATGGCCGACGGCAAGAGGTCTTACTGCTACCGCTTCCGCGATGCTGACGGCATCCAGCGGTGCAGCTTCCTTGGCAAGCCGATCTCGAAGGTCACGCACTACGACATCGCGGCGTTCATCCGCGATCTCAAGGGGTCGGAAGAGCAGGAGCGGGAAGCCGCTGAAGGGAAAGATGATCTGCGGAGCGGTGAGCGTTCTCTCCGCCTCCCTGAGCTTCCTGATGATCTGCTCCGGCGTATGCCGGCGTCTCCTCTGTCCCATCGCTCCGATTGTCCTCCTTGCCCATCGTTGGGCGGTAAGACTCTCGCAACGACCGGACCGAACTCAGGGGGTCACGTCAGCTGCCCCCGCAACCGTCTTCGCCTTGCCCTTGGCCTTGTCGAGCTTCTCGCCCATTTCCGCCTCTTCCCGGTCGAACGGTGTAGCAACAGTAGAGGTTTCCCATGCCGTGTTGGTGATCCCGGGGCATCACATGCACGCGCCGTGACGTCGGCGGGAGTAATCTGCGTCTCACGTAGACGAAGGAGGCTGCAATGGGAACGAACGTACGCGATGTGATGACCGCGCGCCCGCGCTGCGTGGCGCCCGATACGCCGCTAAGTCAGGTCGCCGAGCTGATGGAGGCTGAAGACGTAGGCGCGATTCCCGTCCTCGACGGGGAGCAGCTCGCGGGGATGATCACCGATCGCGACATCGTCGTTCGAGCGATCGCCAAAGGGAAGGATCCGCGAGGTATGCCTGCTAGGGAGGTCTCGTCGCGCGAGCTCGTTACGGTGGGGCCCGATCACGATCTTTCGGACGCGCTTCAGCTGATGGCACAGCATCAGGTGCGGCGCCTGCCGGTCGTGGACGAGGAGAATCGGCTCGTTGGCATGGTGTCCCAGGCCGACGTCGCGCTCGAGGCGAAGGACAAGTCCGTGGGCGAGATGCTGGCGGAGATTTCCAAGCCGCCCCAAGGGCCGCGGCAGCTGTAGCCGACGCACGAAACGTGTCAAGCGGCGCGGTAGGCGCGTCCGCAACCACGAAGCGGAAGGGACGGAGGAAAAATGGAGTCGATGCCGATCTGGGCTTGGGTTCTCATCATCCTCTTGATCGTGTTTCTCCTCGGCGGCTTCACCTTCCGCCGACGACGGTAGGGGCTCTCTCTCGGCGCGCCGGCGGCCGCTAACCTCCGCCGCCGGCGCTCGTTGAGTGATCAGGGCGCGCCGCAAGAGTACGGTTGAGCCGCGCTTCCCGCCCCGGCGCATGGCCCGGCCCCAGGCAGGACAAGCGAGGCTATGACTGAGGGGCTAAACGATCGCGGACCTCGAGCGGATGCCGCCGGGACCAGCGCCGTCGGGACGCGGCGATCTCCACTTCGACCTCTGCGATTAGGGGCGACGCCGCGCGTTGCCCCTAATCGCAGATCTGCTTAGCGAGCGTCCTCCCAGTCCAGGTAACCGGAGCCGCCCGGACCGTAATAGGAACCGAGCTTGTCCCGATACCCCTCATCTGTGAAATCGATTGGGTCATCGAGCCCCGGCGCGGCCTTGATCTGGTCTTTCGTGCGGTTGACATACACCTTCTCGTCGGCGGTGTCGACTCGCAAGACGACGCCGGCCGGCAGCATCACTTTCTTCCCGAAGATCCAGGGGCCGGTGTCGACGATAAGGTAGCTCGAGCCGGTGTCGTAGGTCGCCTCATCGACCTTCCCGATCGAGCCGTCGAGCGCCTCGACGCCGTAATCGGAAACGTCGGCGCTGCTGAGGCTCTCGCCCGGCAGCGACTGGTCACGGTAAGACCATACGTCCATGTCGACCTCCTTGGTTAGATCAACTTATACCCAGCGATCCGCCGTGCCGGTCGGCGACGCAAGCGGAGTCGGGCTTGCTGCGCGGGCCGACGACGTCGACGACCTCCTCCTCCATCAGCTCGGCGAGGACGCCGCCCGACAGGGCGAGCGGGCCCTCCTGCCGCCGCGGCGAGCTCGCCGAGCGTCGCCTGCACCCGCTCCGACAGCTCATGCCGCCCAGCCTCGTCGGCGGTGACGACCTCGACAGGTTGTGGCTTCCTTCCCACGGTGGTCCTCCTCTCGATCTTGTGACGGATCGCCCCGAACGCTCGCAAGCCGAGCGGACAGGGCAGGAGGACCGCCGTCTCGGTTTCTACGGGCTACCGGACAACCTCGCCTGCCGGGGCTTTGCTGTCCGGTGCTCCGCTGATATGTCAGTGGGTGAGCCACTGGTGCTTGGTCGGGCGGAAGAGCTTGGCAAGGTTGTCGCCTTTCTGAAGTGCACGCGAAGCCCCGAGTGCGCTGCTGCTCGAAGGCGAGCCCGGCATCGGCAAGACGACGCTGTCGCTAGCCGATACCCCGCGCGGCGCCCTGCACCGAAGGACGTCTCAGCCGGCGACCGTCACACGCTTCCGGAAGCGTGAGGCGACGGCGCTCTCCTCGCCCAGGCGAACGGTCACGGTGTTCGGCTCCCCGTCCGAGACGAATCTCTGCTTCGGGTCCTCCTCCAGCGCACGCATCCAGTATGCGAACGTGTACTCCTCGGCGGACGACCAGGGCATGTGCGAGCTCCGGATGCGCGGGATCGCCGTCCGATCGAACTGCTTCGAATAGGGTGAGGGCGCGGGATTCGCGCCGACGAGAAAGACCGCGTAGAGGCCGTAGGATCGGCCGCCCGAGCGGCCGCGAACCGCGAGCCGGGCCGGTTCGGGCATGGAGCCGAGCGGAAGAGCCATGGTCTTGATCCGGTAGCCGGGGACCGCGTCCTCGATCACCCGAGCGCCCGCGACGAGCTGCCGCTGGACGGCCGGGGGCGACAGCGTCTCGAGCGGCGTGTGGTCGTGCGAGTGGTTGCCGAGCTCGAAGCCGTTCGCGACGAGCCAGCGGAGATGCTCGGGTGATCGCACCGTGCCGCCGAACGGCTCGCGGAGCACGTAGAACGTCGCCCTGGGCTCGAAGCCGGGGTGCGTGCGCGCGAAGTCGAGCAG
>JACDCN010000227.1 GCA_013817555.1 Actinomycetota bacterium | reverse complement strand
GCGCTCGCGCTCTTGCCGCTCTTCGTCTGGCTGACCAAGCGGGTCGGGGATCAGCGCAGGAAAGTCACGGCGGAGAAGCAGGCATCGCTGGCTGATGTTTCCTCGATAGTGCAGGAGTCGCTCTCGGTGTCCGGGATCCTGCTCGGGAAGACGATGGGCCGCACCGAGGATCTCGCGCAGCGGTTCGAGGCCGAGTCCGGGCGACTCGCCGAGCTCGAGGTGCGCAGCCGCATGACCGGCCGCTGGGTCATGGCCGCAATCCAGACGACGTTCGCGGTCATGCCGGCGCTCGTCTATTGGTTCGCAGGCCTCACGATCGCGCAGGGGAACGCGACGATCACGATCGGAACGCTCGTCGCGTTCACGACCCTGCAGACACGGCTCTTCTTCCCGATCGGAAGCCTGCTCGGGGTGCAACTCGAGGTGCAGAGCTCGCTCGCGCTCTTCGATCGCATCTTCGAGTACCTCGACCAGCGGGTCGACATCGTCGAGGGCTCACAAGCGCTGTCGAGGCCGCGTGGCGAGGTCGTCCTCGATGCGGTCTGGTTTCGCTACGACGATGCTGCCTGGACGCTTCAGGACGTCTCGTTTGCGGTTCCGCCGGGAACGAAGACGGCGCTCGTCGGGGAGACCGGCTCCGGGAAGACCACCTGCGCCTATCTCGTAGCTCGGCTCTACGACGCAACCGAGGGCACGGTGTCGATCGACGGCGCCGACGTTCGCGACCTGAGCTTCGAGTCGCTCGCAGCTTCTGTCGGCGTCGTCTCGCAGGAGACATACCTCTTCCATGCCACCGTGCGGGAAAATCTCCGCTTCGCCCGGCCCGAGGCGAGCGACGAGGAGATCGAGGAGGCGGCGCGCGCGGCCCAGATCCACGAGCTGATCGCGACGTTGACGGACGGATACGACACGATGGTCGGTGAGCGCGGGTATCGGTTCTCCGGAGGGGAGAAGCAGCGAATCGCAATCGCGCGCACGATCCTACGGAACCCACCCGTCCTCGTCCTCGACGAGGCAACGTCATCGCTCGACACGCAAACCGAGCGGCTCGTGCAGGAGGCGCTCGAGCGTCTCTCCGAGGGTCGGACGACGATCGCGATCGCCCACCGGCTCTCGACCGTGCGCGATGCCGACCAGATCGTCGTGCTCGATCGAGGCCGCGTCGTCGAGGTCGGGACGTACGAGGAGCTGATCGGGCGTGGCCGCCGGTTCGCAGAGCTCGCCGCCCGGGACGACGGTATGCCCTCGGTGACGGCTCTCGCCGCCGCGGACGAAGCGTAGAACACAGAATCTGCCCGTGAGCACCCTCCGTCTTGCCCACGGCGCCGAAGCGCGCGTCCGCAACTCCGACGCGCCGCTCACCGCGGTGCTCGTGAACGGCGGCACGGCGAGGCGCGTCCCCGGAACCTGGAGCGCGACCAGCGAATGGCTCGCCGATCGCCTTGCCGAGCGCTTTTCCGCGGTCGCGTTCGTCGAGGTGCGCTACCGCACGAAGAGCTGGAACGAGCTTCCTTCCTGTGTGGAAGACGCCGCGGACGCTCTCGACGCAGCCGATCGCCCGTCCATCCTCGTCGGGTTCTCGATGGGCGGCGCTGTCGCGATCGGCGCAGCGGGCCATGAGCGGGTCGTTGCGGTGGTCGGACTTGCGCCGTGGATCCCGGCGCAGCTCGATCTCGATCCACTTCGAGGAAAGCGCTTCGACGTGGTGCACGGCGCCTGGGATCGCTGGCTTCCGCTGGTACCGGGGGTCAGCGCGAAGAATTCGCGGAGTGGTTTCGAGCGGGCACTCGCGGTGGGCGCGCAGGGCGCCTACACGCTCATTCCACGCGGACTCCACGGCGTCGCACTGCGAACGGGCGGCGGCTCGCTCATCACGCTGCCACGCGCCAGAGCCTGGCTCGGCCCGATCTCCGATGCCATCGAGCGCTTTCAAGCGAATACGATAGGGCACCTACGATGACGACCCCGGCACTCTGATGATCGCGACGGTTCCAGACCGCGGCTCGCTCACGGAGCACGGGATCGACGTTCGCGGGCGGATCTATTGGCATCCGACCACCTCGCAGCTGTACGCGCACGCCCTCGAGCGCGGCGACGCGTCGCTTGCCGAAGGCGGGGCGCTCGTGGTCGATACGGGCGTCCACACCGGCCGGTCGCCGAAGGACAAGTTCATCGTCCGCGAGCCGGGCTCTGAGGAGCGGATCTGGTGGGGTGACGTGAACGCCGAGATCTCCGAGCAGTCGTTCGAGCGACTGCGCGAGAAGGTGAGAGCGGAGCTCGGCAAGGGCGACGTCTACATCGTGGACGCGTTCGCAGGTGCTGATCCTGCTCACCGCATTGCGGTGCGCGTGGTCACCGGCAGCCCCTGGCATGCGCTCTTTGCCAAGACGCTCTTCATCGATCCGTCGCCGGACGACCTCGAGCAGATGTCGATCGACGCGCTCGTGCTGCACGCGCCGTCGGTGTCGGCGGAGCCCGAGGAGGACGGGACCAGGAGCGGCACCTTCGTGATCCTCCATCCGTCTCTGGCCGAGGTGGTGATCGGCGGCACGTACTACGCGGGCGAGATCAAGAAGTCCGTCTTCACGCTCCTGAACGACCGGCTCCCGCTCGAAGGCGTCTTCCCGATGCACTGCTCGGCGAACCGCGGAGAGGACGGCTCGGTGGCGATCTTCTTCGGGCTTTCCGGGACCGGGAAGACGACGCTCTCAGCAGACCCCGACCGGCAGCTGATCGGAGACGACGAGCACGGCTGGTCCGACGACGGCGTCTTCAACTTCGAGGGAGGCTGCTACGCGAAGGTGATCCGTCTTTCCCCCAAGGCCGAGCCCGAGATCTATGCGACGACGCGCGCATTTGGCACTGTCCTCGAAAACGTCGTCGTGGACGACCTGGGGGTTCTCGACCTGGACGACGACTCGAAGACCGAGAACACCCGGGCCGCCTACAAGCTCGAGCAGATCGCGAACGCGTTGCCGGCGAAGCGGGCCGGACACCCGAGCTCGGTCTTCTTCCTGACCGCGGACGCCTACGGGATCCTGCCCCCGATCGCGCGCCTGTCGCGCGACCAGGCGCTGTACTGGTTCCTCTCTGGCTTCACGGCGAAGCTCGCCGGCACCGAAATCGGAGTCAAGGAGCCGCAGCCGACGTTCTCCGCCTGCTTCGGAGCGCCCTTCCTCCCGCAGGCGCCGTCCGTCTACGCGCGACTGCTCGGCGAGCGGCTCGACCGGCACGGCGCGACGGTCTGGCTCGTCTCGACCGGCTGGACCGGCGGCCCGTACGGGGAGGGACACCGGATGCCGATCGCCGCGACCCGCGTTCTCTTGCACGCGGCGCTCTCCGGCGAGCTGGCGGGGGTCGAGTACCGGAACGATCCGGTCTTCGGCTTCGACGTCCCGGTTGCGGTGCCTGGCGTGCAGGCGAGCCTGCTCAACCCGCGCTTGACCTGGGCCGATCCGACGGCTTACGACGAGAAGGCGCGCGAGCTCGCGGACATGTTCCGAGAGAACTTCAAGCGCTTCGAGGACGTCTCTCGCGGCGTCGCTGCCTCCGGCCCATGCGTCTGAGCCAAGTAACAACTTGTAACTTGGGCTGAGCTTTCTCCTGCTAGAGGGCGTTTCGGTGATTCTTACCCCTCTTTCACAAAGACGTGGCTATAAGAGGCAGGTGCCGTCTCGCTCGCTTGCCGCCGTCTTTGCGGGATCCCTGCTCGCCCTTGTCGCCGCCGGATCGGCGTGTACGCGCGACTCCGCAACCGCCACTGCGACAGCGACGGCGATGCCGACGCTCGTCCGGTCCTTCGAGGGGCCGGCGGTAACTGCGCGGTTCGACCGCTCCGCGCGAAGCGCGCTCACCTGGCGTGGCGGCCCGATCACCGCGTCGACGGGCGAGGTGGTACGGGTCTACGTCTCCGACGCGCTCCCCGCCGAGACGCCGGAGAAGTGGGCCGAGTTTCTCGCCAAGCTCACGCATGGACCGGAGCTGGCGCTTCTCACGTCCAACATCGCGTCGCTCGAGGAGGTGCAGGACTTGTGCGGCGCTCGTGCGCTCGGCTGCTACTCCGGCAACGAGATGGTGTCGCTCGGAGAGCCGGCGCCCGACGGCACCACGGCCGAGGAGGTCGTGCGCCATGAATA
>JACDCN010000226.1 GCA_013817555.1 Actinomycetota bacterium | reverse complement strand
TGAGCTCGGGGTCGCTGCCGTAGATCGGAAGCCCGAGCGCGACGGCGAGCTTCGCCTCGTCGTCGGTCATGCAGAAGGGCAGGAGGAAGGCAATCTCGGGATCGCCGATCAAGCCGCGAATCCGGCGGAGCGCTCCCGGCCGGGCGAGGAGCTTCCGGGAGAGAGGCTCGTTACGGCCGTCGACGAGGGAGACAGACGAGAACCGGCCGCGTGCCTCGTCCGTGTCGAGGTCGGGGACGAGCCCGAAGTAGTAGTCGAGCACGCGCGGGTGGATCGGCTGGGAGGTCACGTAGACGACGCGAGATCGCGGAGCGCGGAGGAGGCTGAGCACGAGACAGAGGAAGCGCTCCTCGTAGGCGGGAAAGACCGGGATCAGCTGATCCGGGACGTCGAAGCTGATCGAGTGCACGACGACGACCGTCCGCTCGACATCGCCGATCGAGCGGAGAGTCACGGTCGGCCAGAAGTCACGCAGCTTGGACTGAAGCTCCGCGAACGCAGGGTCGGTCATGACCCGACGCTATCCCAGCGCTGGAGCGAAGTCGAGAGCACCGCGCGGTTGGTAGCGTGAGCGACGATGGAGTCTCTCGGCGGCCGCGTGATCGCCATCGCCGGCGCCGGCGGGAATCTCGGTCCGACGGTCGTCGGCCGGCTTGCCTCGTCCGGCGCTCGGCTCGCGCTCGGGGGAAGGGACAAGAGCCCGTTGGATGCCCTTGCCGAGGACCTCGGGATCGAGGCAGACACGGCGGCCGTCGACCTCCTGGACGCAGACTCGGCGCGCAGGTGGGTAGAAGGGATCGTCGAGCGCCATGGGCGGATGGACGCGCTCGTGCACCTCGTCGGCGGCTGGCGCGGAGGCAAGCCTATCGAGGAGGCGCCGCTGGAGGACTGGGACTTCCTTCACGGCCTGCTCATCCGCACCGTCCAGCACGCCACGCAGGCATTCGCACCGCATCTCATGACGAACGGCCGGGGGCGCTTCGTGATCGTCTCGAGCAGCCAGGCCCAAGCACCCACGCACACCAACGCTGCGTACGCGGCAGCAAAGGCGGGCGCCGAAGCGTGGACGCTGGCACTCGCCGATCGGTTCCGTGGCTCGGGAGCGACCGCGAACGTCATCGTCATAGGAACAATCGTGACGCCCGCGATGCGCGACGAGTCGCCAGAGAAGGACTTCTCCTCGTTCACCTCCGCGGAGGAGATCGCCGAGGCGGTCGCCTACCTCTGCTCGGATGCAGCCGCGTCGATGAACGGCCAGCGGATCACGCTGCGCGGCGGCGCCTGAGCAACCACTCGCGGCGGAGCAGCAGCACGAAGAGCAGCGGCATCATCGCAACTACGAGCCAGAGGTAGAGCGTGGGCACTCCGGCGACAAGGCAGATGCCGAGCACGACGAGCTGCGTGGAGAGCCCCAGATTCGCGAGGACGAGGACAGTCCCCCGATCGTGATAGGCGAGGGTCGCCGCGCGCCGCTCACCTGCATCCTCGACTTCGTTCAGGGCCTGCTCGAGCCGCCAGGCCGAAAACGCGCGGATCAACCGATCCTGCGGTGCGAAGAATGCTCGATAGATGAGCGCAAGCACCTGTTCGATCAGGCCTCCCGACCCGTGTACGACCTTGGGCTCCCCGTCGCTGACCTCACGATAGACCTGTGCGAAGTTGAAGTCTGTGCTGAGCACGAACGTCAGCACGCAGAAGGCAGCGATGGCGAGCCACGGCTGTCCCGTGACAGAGCCCAGGGTTGCGAACAGGATCAGATTGAGGGCGGTATCAGACTCGGTATCGAGATATCTCCCGAGCAGGGTGACGCGTCCCGACAGGCGAGCAAGCCGACCGTCGGCGTTGTCGAGCAGTGTCTTTACCTGCAGCAGCAGCGCCGCCGTCACGAGTGAGGTCAGCGCGAGCGCGAGGCCCGCGGCGAGACCGGTGAGTCCCGTCACGAGAACGAGGGCAGGGGGCGGCACCCGTAGAGGGAGCAGAGCGAGGGCGAGCCGATGGGCGAGCGGGCCGTAGAACGCCGCGACGACGATCTCGCGCGCGGGCCGATCCTTGTCAGAGGCCGCAACGGGTCGTAGCGCGGTGGTGTCGGTGGAAGCTGTCACAGGCGCGTTCGATCGTAGATACTGGTGGCATGGCCAATCCGGATGGGTGGAGCGAGGTCTCGGGCGCGCTCGAGCGCACATTCGAGCTGCCGAGCTTTCGACACGCGCTCGATTTCGTGAACCGCGTAGGCGATCTTGCCGAGAGGGAAGACCACCACCCGAATATCGCGATCGACTACAAGCAGGTGACGCTCCGCTGGTGGACGCATACCGAGGACGGCATCACCGAGCGCGACCGCGAGCTGGCCCAGAAGACGAACGCGCTGGGCTAGATGCTCGGCCGGGTGACCGTTTTCGAGGTCGGCCCGCGCGACGGGCTCCAGAACGAGCCCGAGATCCTCGCACCCGGAATCCGCGCAGAGCTCGTACAAAAGCTTGTCGGCGCGGGCGTCCGCGCTGCGGAGGTCGCAAGCTTCGTCGACCCGCGGCGCGTACCGCAGATGGCCGGCGCCGAGGAGGTGGTTGCGGCTCTCGACCGTGTCGACGGAGTGGTCTATGCGGGCCTCGCACTCAATGAGCGCGGCTACGACCGCCTCGTCGCCTGTGGGCTGGACGAGGTGCGCTTCGCGTTCGGCGCCACGGAGTCGTTCAACCAGCGGAACCAGAACGCATCGGTGCAGGAGTCGCTCGAGACTGCAGCGCGGATTGCCGAGCGCGCGCGCGGCGACGGAATCCGCGTGGCGATGACGGTGAGCGTGGCGTTCGGCTGCCCGTTCGAGGGCTCGGTCGACGAGGGCCGCGTGCTCGAGCTCGCTGCGGAGATTGCCGCCGCCCGTCCGGACACGATCCTCCTCGCGGACACGATCGGCGTCGGTGTTCCCGCACAGGTGCGAAGGCTTGTTTCAGGAGCGGTTGAGCTCGGCGTCCCAGTCGGCGGCCACTTCCACAACACTCGGAACACTGGGTATGCGAATGCGCTCGCCGCATTCGAGGCCGGAGCGACGGTTCTCGACGCTTCGGTCGGCGGACTCGGCGGTTGTCCCTTCGCGCCGCGCGTGACCGGGAACATCGCGACCGAGGATCTCGTCTATCTCCTCCATGGCGAGGGTGTCGAGACCGGGATCGACCTCAGCTCGCTCATTGCTGTCTCCGGGTGGCTGGAGAACGTGCTCGGGCGACCGCTCGAGGGTCAGGTGTACCGGGCGGGCGACTTCCCGATTCCGTAGAGGACGCCCCTACAGTCGGGCGGGAAGAATCGTGCCGCGGACCTCGCCGAGCTCTACCTCGCCTGCGCGCCCTCGCAGCACGACCTCGTCCCCGTCCTCGAGGAACGTGCGCGTGCTTCCGTCGCCGAGCCCGATCGGGTGAGCGCCGTTCCGGGTCAGCTCGATCAACGATCCCTCGCTGGCCGGTTGAGGACCGGAGATCGTCCCGGAAGCGAGCAGATCGCCTGTCCGCAGGGACGCGCCGTTGACGGTGGCGTGCGCAAGCTGTTGCGGCATCGTCCAGTAGAGGCCGCGCGCGTTCGTCCGCGACACGACCGTGCCCGAGAGCTCGACCTCGAGCTCGAGGTCAAGGCCCCATTCCCCCGGCACGCGCAGATAGGGGAGTGGCTCGGGATCCTGCGGCGGGGAGGCGACGAACCTGTCCTCGAGGAGCGCAAGCGGCGTGACCCACGCTGCGATCGAGGTGGCGAAGGACTTCCCGAGGAACGGTCCGAGCGGCTGATACTCCCAGGCCTGGATGTCGCGGGCGCTCCAGTCGTTGACGAGCACGACCCCGAAGACATGATCCCGGAACGCCGACGCCGAGATGGTGGCGCCGAGCGCGCTGCCGACCCCGACGACGAATCCGAGCTCGAGCTCGATGTCGAGCCGGCGACTCGGTCCGAAGCGAGGCGCCGGATCGTCGGGCGCCTTCGACTGGCCACATGGCCGCACGACCGGCGTTCCGCTCACCACGACTGTTCCCGCCCGGCCGTGATAGGCGACCGGGAGATGACGCCAGTTCGGAAGCAGCGGTTCGGCGTCGGGACGAAAGAGGCGACCGAGATTGGTCGCGTGCTCGAGCGACGAGTAGAAGTCGACGTAGTCGGCGACTTCGAAGGGAAGGT
>JACDCN010000225.1 GCA_013817555.1 Actinomycetota bacterium | reverse complement strand
CCGTCGACGACGCGGAGAGCTCTCGGCCGAGAATGAAGTCGGCGAGCGGGTCTTCGATCAGGCGCTGGATCGCGCGGCGCAGCGGCCGTGCCCCCATCGACGGGTCGTAGCCCTGCTCGACGAGCAGCTCGCGCGCTTCTTGGGTGAGCTCGATGACGGTCCCGTGCTTCGCCATCTCCTCGCGCACGCGCTTCATCAGCATGTCGACGACCTGGAGGATCTCGGCGCGCTCGAGCTTGTGGAAGACGATGACCTCGTCGATTCTGTTCAGGAGCTCGGGCCGAAAAACCTTCTTGAGCTCCGACATGACCCGTTCCTTCATCTCGTCGTACGAGAGGCCGCTCTCATCGCCGATCGAGAACCCGAGCGTCTGATTCTTGGAGATCTGCGCGGCGCCGAGATTCGAGGTCATGATCACGATCGTGTTACGGAAGTCGACCTTCCGTCCCTGCGCGTCGGTGAGCTTCCCCTCTTCCAGGATCTGCAGCAGGATGTTGAAGACATCCGGGTGAGCCTTCTCGATCTCGTCGAGGAGAACCACCGAGTACGGCTTGCGGCGCACGGCCTCGGTGAGCTGGCCGCCCTCGTCGTAGCCGACGTAGCCGGGCGGTGAGCCGACGAGACGGGACACGGAGTGCTTCTCCATGTACTCCGACATGTCCACCTGGATCATCGCGTCCTCGTCGCCGAACAAGAACTCGGCGAGCGTCCTCGCGAGCTCGGTCTTTCCGACGCCGGAGGGGCCGAGGAAGATGAACGAGCCGGTCGGGCGCTTCGGATCCTTGATGCCTGCGCGGGCGCGGCGGATCGCCTTGGAGACGGCCACGATCGCCTGGTGCTGCCCGATGACGCGCTTGTGGAGCTCGTCCTCCATCCGGATCAGCTTCTGCGACTCGGCCTCGGTGAGCTTGAACACCGGAATGCCCGTCCACATGGAGACGATGTCCGCGATCTCGTCTTCGCCGATCTCGGGTTGCTCGTCGTCCGCCTGGTTCCGCCAGTCGTCCTCGAGCTCCTTCTTCTTCTGCGTCAGCTTCCGCTCCTTGTCGCGGAGCTGGGCCGCCTTCTCGAACTCCTGCGCCTCGATCGCGCCTTCCTTGTCGGCGCGCACCGTCTCGATCTCCTCCTCGAGCTCGCGGTAGCGCGGCGGCGCGGACATGGTGGCGATGCGGACGCGAGAGCCGGCCTCGTCGATCAGGTCGATCGCCTTGTCCGGGAGGTAGCGGTCCTGGATGTAACGCTCGGCGAGCTGCGCTGCCGCTGACAGCGCATCGTCGGAGATCTTGCAGCGGTGGTGCGCTTCGTAGCGATCGCGGAGGCCGCGGAGGATCAGCACCGTCTCGTCGATCGTGGGCTCGTTGACCCGCACCTGCTGGAAACGCCGCTCGAGCGCGGCGTCGCGCTCCAGGTACTTGCGGTACTCGTCGAGCGTGGTCGCGCCGATCGTCTGGAGCTCTCCGCGGGCGAGTGCGGGCTTGAGGATCGAAGCTGCGTCGATCGCGCCTTCCGCGGCGCCGGCACCGACGAGGTTATGGAGCTCGTCGATGAAGAGGATGATGTCGCCGCGCTGGGAGATCTCCTTCATGACCTTCTTGAGGCGCTCCTCGAACTCCCCGCGGTACTTCGAGCCGGCGACGAGCGCGGCGAGATCGAGTGAGTAGATCTGCTTGCCCTTGAGGAGCTCGGGCACCTGGCCCGCGGCGATCCTCTGCGCAAGACCCTCGACGACGGCCGTCTTGCCGACGCCGGGCTCCCCGATCAAGACCGGGTTGTTCTTCTGCCGGCGCGAGAGGATCTGCATGATCCGCTCGATCTCGGTCTGACGACCGACGACCGGGTCGAGCTTTCCCTCGACGGCCTGCTTCGTGAAATTTCGGCCGAACTGGTCCAGGAGCTTCGAGCTCTTCGTCTTCTCCCCTGGAGGCGCGCCCGCCCCAGCCTGACGACGGCCCGGGCCGGAGAGCATGCGGATGATCTCGTTGCGAATCTTTTCCGCATCCGCGTCGAAGTCGAGCAGGATCCGCGCGGCAACGCCCTCGTTCTCACGCACGAGCCCGAGCAGGATGTGCTCGGTGCCGATGTAGTTGTGGCCCAGTGACAGGGCCTCGCGCAGCGCCAGCTCGAGAACTTTCTTGGCGCGCGGCGTGAAGGGAATCTGGCCCGTGGTGACTTCGTCGCCCTGGCCGACGATGCGTGCGACCTGGGCGCGAACCTCCTCCACGGTGATGTCCAGCGACTCGAGGACGCGAGCGGCGAGGCCCTCTTCCTCGCGGAGCAGGCCAAGAAGGATGTGCTCGGTTCCGATGTAGTTGTGCTTCAGAGCCCGCGCCTCGTCCTGCGCGAGAACCACGACCTGCCTGGCTCGTTCGGTGAATCGCTCGAACAACCTTCGACCCTCCTTTCCCCTTGTTCGTCTCCGGAGGCCGCCGGGGTTTGCCGCGCTCCGGGTCGAAGGTGAGGTCTGATCGTAGCCGACGACCCTCTCCACACGTCTCAGGCGCCCGATTCGCCCGCTGCGCCCGCTACCCTTCTCGACCGGTGAGCGGGAAGGCTTTAGTCACGGGGGGCGCCGGCTTTATCGGCTCCCACCTCTCAGAGCTCCTTCTCGACGAAGGTTGGGAGGTGTTCGCGCTCGATGACGTGTCCACCGGGTCGAACCGGAACGTGGCGCACCTGACCGACCGGCCCGACTTCCACCTCGTCGTCGAGTCCGTGCTCTCACCCTCGATCGTCAGCGAGCTCGTCCACAAATGCGATGTCGTCTATCACCTCGCTGCGGCTGTCGGCGTCCGGCTGATCGTCGAGCAACCCGTCCACACGATGGTCACCAACGTCCAAGGGACGGAGACCGTCCTCGAGTACTGCACCAAGTTCCACAAGCGCGTGCTCATCGCGTCGAGCTCCGAGGTGTACGGCGACCATCGCGACGAGCGGCCGCTCTCAGAGAATGATCGTCGCGTCTATGGGCCGGTGACCGAACGGCGATGGCTCTATGCGGACTCAAAGGCCATGGACGAGTTCCTCGCGCTGGGTTTCCATCAAGAGCGCGACCTCGATTGCGTGATTGCCCGCTTCTTCAACACCGTCGGCCCGAGACAACAAGGGCAGTACGGGATGGTCATCCCACGCTTCGTCGGGCGCGCGCTCACGGGGGACCCGCTCGAAGTTCACGGCGATGGGATGCAGACCCGCTCGTTCTGCCACGTGAGTGACACGATCCGTGCGGTTTATGACCTCATGGACGATCGCGAGATCTCCGGAGAGATCTTCAACATCGGCTCGGCCGAGAGAGTGAGCATCCTCGACCTCGCCCGCAGGGTTCTCGACCTAACAGGCTCGAAGTCGGAGCTCGAGTTCATTCCCCACGACGAGGTGTACGGGCTCGGAGTCGAGGACGTCCTCCACCGCGAGCCTTCGATCGAGAAGATCGGCGGCGCGATCGGCTGGGCGCCTACACGGACGCTCGACGACATCCTCGCGGACGTGATCGCGTTCGAGCGAAGCCGGGTCGAAGCCGCGGCCTGACTCAGCCAGCCTGGCGCAACGCGGGAAACAGGATCACGTCGCGGATCGTGTCCCGGCCCGAGAGCAGCATCGTCAGGCGGTCGATCCCGAGCCCGAGTCCCCCGGTCGGCGGCATGCCGTACGAGAGCGCCTCCACGTAGTCGGGATCGGCGCGTTCCCCCTCGACGTGCTCCGACTGCGCCTCGAAGCGCGCAAGCTGCTCTTCGGCATCGTTGATCTCCGTGAATGCGTTGCCGAGCTCCATTCCGCCTGCGAAGTACTCGAAGCGCTCGGTGAGCAACTCGTCGTCGTCCGTCAAGCGCGCGAACGGGGAGAGCTCGATCGGGTAGTCGTAGACGATCGTCGGCTGGACGAGGCCCGGCTCCACGAAGTGGCTGAACGCGTGATCGACGAGCTGGGGCCAGTCCTTGTCGGCCCCCGTGTCGACCCCGCGCTCCTCGAGCCAAGCGCGCAGCTCGACGGCGTCGCGCGTCCAGAGCTCCAGCTCCTCGAGAGCGTCCACGAAACGGATGCGGCGCCAGGGTCGGCCGAGACTGATCTCCTGGCTCTTGAACGTGACCCGGGTGGTGCCGAGCACCTCCTGCGCAACCTGCTCGACCAGCGCCTCTATCCGCGCCATCGTGTCCTCGTAGTC
>JACDCN010000224.1 GCA_013817555.1 Actinomycetota bacterium | reverse complement strand
CGAGGGGGTCCTGCTTCGCCTCGCAGCGCAGGTGGAGGAAGCGCGACCATGGGCGGCAAGACGTCCACCGATTGCGTAGAGGCCGCGAAGGCGGCCCTTCAGGGATCTTGCGCGTCCGGAATCCGCGCCAGCGGACTTTGGACTTGCGCCAGGGAATCAGGCCCGGAGCGTGATCCGGATCCGCTGTCCTGGAGCGGCGTGGAGCATGCGTCCCGCGTTTCCCCGCGAGATCGCTATCGACATGTTCCCGTAGCTGTCCTCGTACAGGATCACGTCTCCTGGCCGCGCGTCGGCGAACGTCCTTGCCATGACCGCGTAGTAGCGCTCGCCCGCGTGCTCGAGCTCCAGCTTCGTCCCCGACGCGATTCCCAGCTCGTCGACGTCCTCACGGGTCAGGTTGAGGGCGATGTTCCCGAAGCTGTCGACGTAGAGAAATGTCGCGAGGAGCGCTCCGTCCTCGGAGGCAGCTTCCGGGACGTCGAGGCTGACGAGCGCCTCGGGATGGAGCGGCGGTCCCAGCTCCTCGAGCGGGATGCCTCGCGCGAGATGCGCAGCAGCCGGGCTGAACAGGTCGCGTCCGTGGAACGTGCGCGAGACCGACTGCAGCGCATACTCCGGATTGGCAAGCTCGTACGCAGCTGCGATCCCCGCCCGGCTCGCCGCAGGAAGCAAGAGTCCGTTGTCAGGTCCGACAAAGAGGCGTCCTGCTTCGTCGCGAAGCGCCAGGGGGCGACGCGGGCCGCCGACACCGGGGTCGACGACCGCAAGATGGACTCCGACCGGCATATAGGCGATTGTGTTCGCAAGCACGAGCGACCCCTCCAGCACCGCCTGCGGCGGGATGCCGTGCGTGATGTCGATGATCTGCGCGTCCGGCGCGATCGTCTTCATCACTCCGTGACATGTGCCCACGAAATCGTCCTTGAGGCCGAAGTCGCTCAGGAACGTGATGAACACGCGCGGAGCGTAACGCGGTGCGTTCCTCGGCGGAGCTCAGCGAAGACGCGCTTGCGCCGGCGAGCAGCGGCGAGCTCGATCGGTGCGCGCCTCGCCGCACGTCCGGAGGCCACGACGGCGAATTCGCACAAAGGCTGTCGGAATGAGCAGCGGAAGGGGCCTTCCGACCAGGATGGGCTTTACTCCGACGCTGTACGTCGTCGCCACGTCGTGCGCACGCGCGCAGGATAGTCGGGCGTCCGGTCGGTCACGCGTCCGGATGGTTGATTCAACCATCTAGCTCGCGCCGACGCGCGAGCTCGAGAAGCTCGGCCGTGTCCCGCTGCAGGCGGACGAGCTTGGCAGCGATGATCGCCACATACACGAGCACGAAAACGAACACGACCCCGTAGGCCGCGGCGACGTACTCCCCGCCCGTCACTCCAGAGCCTCGCGTAGCTCCCGCAGATCCGTGTGCAACCGCTTGCCTACGAGCTCGACCCGGTACAGAACGTAGGCCAGGAGCGTCACGGCCACCCACGAGACGCAAAACGCCGTGAACATCGTCCCGGTCATCTGCGGGCCGTCGCGGGTGAAGGTCGTCGGGTGGATGAAGTCCTCTGCGAGGCGGATGGCGAGGAAGCTGACCGGGATGAGCGCGACCCCGAAGAGCGCGTAGACCGCAGATGACCGGGACCGCCTCGGCCCCTCCGGGAGCGAGAAGCGGAGCATGAAGTACGCGCAGTAGAAGAGAAAGAGTGTCAGGAAGAGCACGAGCTGGTTCGAGTCCCACGTCCACCACACGCCCCACGACGCCTTCGCCCAGATCGCGCCGGTGATCAGCGTCAGCAAGCCGAAGATGGTCCCTTGGTGGATCGCGACGTAGCTCTCCAGGTCATGCCGCTCTTCGCCTCGCCAAAGCAGGAGAAGCGCCTTCCAGGCGCCAAGGCCGAAGCAGAAGTACGCAGTGAGCGCGATCGGCACGTGGATGTAGAAGATTCGCTGCGAGATGCCCTGGTTGCCGTCCTCGGGTGCGATGAAGAAGGAGAGAAGGAGCGCGAGCCCGATCAGCCCCGCGGCAAGCGTGGCGAGCGCGGGAAGACCGCGGATCCAGGAGAAAGCGCTGCTCATGACTCGGTCACGACGTACTCGAAGGACGCCCACGAGAGTACCGCGAAGATCCCGTCGTACAGCGCGAGGAGCAGGAGGTAGCGCTCCGGCTCGGTCGAGATGGCGCTGCCCACGCCGCCGACGATGAGCGGGATCGAGAGCGGGAGTAGAAGAAGCGGGAGGAGCAGCTCACGGGCGCGGCCGGCCGCCGCCATCGCTGCCATGAGAGAGCCGACCGCGCAGATCCCGATGTCCGCGAGCAGCACCCCGACGAGCGCGACGGCGTCGAGCGGGGCGAAGAAGAGAGCGAACGCCGGCAGAGCTACGACCTGAGCGGCGAGCAGGAATGCGAGCGTGGCAACAGTCTTTCCCACCCAGATCGCACTGCGGTCGCAGGGAGCGAGAACAAGCCCGTCGAAGACGCCGTGCTCCTGCTCCGGCACCCACGCTCGGGCGAGACCGAGCAGCGCCGTGAAGACGATCGCCACCCAGAGCAACCCGTAGGCAGCATCCTCGCCGGTTCCCTCCGGCAACGCAAAGTGGAAGACGACTAGCGTCGATAGGACAAAGAGGAGCATCGCCGGGAGCGTGTCCTGGGCGCGAAGCTCCACCCTCAGGTCCTTGCGGGTAAGCGCCGCCACGTCAGCCAGATATGTCACGCAAGCACCAGCCTCTGGGTCGCCAGCAGCTCGATGCGTGCAGGATCGTGCGTCGACACGACAAGCGTGCGGGCTCCAGCCAGCTCGTCGAGCTCACGGTCGAGCAGGCCTGCGCCGTGCTCGTCGAGAGAGGCGTACGGCTCATCGAGAATGAGCAGCTCGGGGTCGTGAAGCAGGGCGCGACACAAGGCAAGGCGCTGGCTCATGCCGCGTGAATAGTCCTCGACCCGCTCGGACCGGACCTCCCAGAGGCCGAAGCGCTCGAGCAGCATCCCGATTCGCTCCCGTCTCTCTGGAACGCGGTAGAGCCGACCGAAGAGATCGAGATTCTCGAGCGCCGTGAGCGCCCGGTACACAAGGGGCTCGTGGGCGAGGAAGCCGACCCGCCCGCGATGGACGTCGACCTGGACCTTCCCTCGAGTGGGCGCGGCAAGACCCGCGATGACACGCAGCAGCGTCGTCTTCCCAGACCCGTTCGACCCTGTCACGAGGAGGAACCCGTCCCGAGGAAGCTCGAAGTCGATCCCTCGAAGGACGCGACGGGATCCGTAGCGCTTCTCGAGGCCGGCGGCGCGGATCACCTGAAAAGCACGTCCAGCGCGACGAAGGCGAAGAACACGATGCTGATGGCGCCGTTCACGGTGAAGAACGCGGCGTCGAGCCGGCGAAGATTCCCCGGGCTGACGATCAGATGCTCATACGTGAGCAGCCCGGCCACGGCGGCGACTCCCGTCCAGTACCACACTCCGATATCGAGACCGAGTCCCGCAAGGGCCAACAGCACCACGGTTCCCGCGTGAAACGCTCGTGCGCCAAGGAACACGCCCGCCTCCCCGAACCGGGTCGCCCACGAATGCAGACCCTCTCGACGATCGTGCTCGAGGTCGAAGAGCGAATAGAAGAGATCAAAAGCGGCGACCCAGAGGAGCACTGCCGCTCCCAGGGTCCACGCCTCCCATGAAGCCGTGCCCGAGACCGCGAGCCAGGCGCCGACCGGCGCGAGGCCCAGGCAGGCGCCGAGCCAGAGGTGGCAGAGCCACGTGACGCGCTTCAGGTAGGGATAAACGACGAACATCGCCACCGGGATGGGCCACAGCCAGCGGACGACCGGGTCGAGCTGAACTACTGCGACCAGAAACACCGCGAGCGCGCCGGCGCTGAGCCCGAGCACTTGGAAACGCGTGAGCGTTTGGCTGGGAAGCTCGCGGTTCGCGGTGCGCGGGTTCTGTGCGTCGAGCTCCGCGTCGATCAGCCGGTTCAGCGCCATCGCGAGTGTGCGGGCTCCGACCATTGCGACCGTCACCCAGAGCAGGTCGTTCCAGCCCGGCCACTCCGCGACCGCGAGAAACGCCCCTGCGTACGCAAATGGCAATGCAAACACGGTGTGCTCGATCCGAACGAGCGACGCCAGGCGGCGCGGAAGGGGTACGGCGGAAGTCGTCACGTCTGCCGGTGCGGGGTCGCC
>JACDCN010000223.1 GCA_013817555.1 Actinomycetota bacterium | reverse complement strand
TGTAGTTGGCCGGCGGCGTGGTCGCGCTCGTCGTCACGGCGAGCGTCGACGAGCTCGATGTCGACGACGTGACTGAGAGCGAGGTCGGTGCGAAACGACCCGGAGCCGTCGGTGGGCAAGCCCGCCACGCTGAGCGCCACGAGACCCGTGAACCCGCCGCTCGGCGTTACGGTGACGATATAGCTCACGCTGCTCCCCGCCGGAACGGCCTGACGGGCGGGCGAGGGGTCGATCGAGAAGTCCCCGGTCGTCGGGGGCGGAGGAGGAGGCGGTTGCGGAGGAGGCGGTGCCACGCCGCTGCAGGCCGGGAGCGTCATGCAGACGTCGAGCCGATGCCACCCTGGGAGTCGGAATCGCGGTTCGGCATGCTGATCGGCAGCCGCATGCGCCCGCTTTAGTACGGGCGTCCCCCGTTCGGCGCACGGAGGGAAGTACGAAAGTAGCGCCGGACCTTTCTCCCGGTCTGCTGCCACGTTGTCAAATCGGCGGTCGGGGAGACGATCTGCGCGTGTCGAAGCACGAGCTGAGCGAGCGGCGTCATCTCCGAGCGCCTTCCGGGCGTCCGCTCGATTGCGCTCGGGTTCTGGGTGGGCGCGGGCTCGCGAGACGAGTCGAACCGCGCGCGCCGGCGTCTCCTACTCTGCCGAGGGTCCCTGAAGCCCTTCGAGAAACGCCCGAGGCGTGCGGATCGGAAAGCGGGCTACGAGCTCGAGAAGGTGCTGGTCTCCGGTGACGAGCACCGCTTTCTGCGCCTCTGCCAGTGCGAGCAGGTAGTCGTCGCCTGGATCCGGCGAGCGGCGGGGCGGCATGGGTGGGTCGGCCGCGGCTACGGCGCCCTCCCGTAGGAGTTCGACATACGCGGCTGCATCTTCCGCTGGGATTCGCGTGCGGACTTTCGGATACTCGAGCGCCCGTTCGAGCTCCGCGATAAGGGCCTCCGAGACGACGAGCTCGAATTCGCCCGTGAGCCACGAGGAGACGATCTGAGCGGGTGTTCCGCCGCGCGATAGGAGCGCAGAGACGAGGACGTTGACGTCGAGGACGGCTCTCACTCAGCGGCGTCGTCGTCGCGTCTCGTGCTGAGCCTCGACGGCGAGCGCCGTCGCCTCGTCCTCGCGGAGGTCGTTGCGCTCCCAGAGCCGTTCGAGCAGGTCGAAGCCGAGTTGCCGACGAAGCGCTTCCTCGATCACCTCGCTGTCGCCCTTTCCCGTGCGTGCACCGCGCACCTTGACGGCCCGAAGCACCTCGTCGTCGACTGTGAGCGTCGTCCGCACCTTCGGCATAGGCGCATCATAGCATCATGATGTCGGCGGCTCAGATCTTGCGGTGTCGAGCACGACTCATGTGTTGGAGGCGGCGCCCGGCGTCACCGTGCGCAGGCCTGCGAGTCGAGCCGCCGCTCCCTGACGTTCGTCGTAGCTGACGAAGGCGTCGATCGGGGAGGCGTCGACCGCCGCTGCAACATGGATCGCGTCGAGCGCTCGCAACGCCGGCTCCGCGAGCGCCCCTGCAAACGCGAGCAGGCCACGGTCTAGAGAGAGCAACGCGACCGCCTCGAGGAGCTCGCCTGCCCTGCCGAGCATAACGTCGAGCGGTAGGCGCGGATCGTCGGCAGAGGCGCGCCGGATCGCGCGGGGCACCTCGGCGAGGACGAGCTCGCACGAGACGAGGTCCGCATCGGCAAGGAAGGATCGCAAGACCCCGCTCTCGGGCTCGTCACGCACCAGTTTCACGAGCGCCGAGGCGTCGACGTAGAAGAACGCTGTGCTCAGCGCTCGCCGCGGATCTCGTCGAGGGCGCGACTCAGCGCGTAGGGGTCACCCTCGAGCCCGAGTGGCTCGGGCAGACCGCGACGGAGTGGGCGCGATACCCGTCCCTCGGCGATGAGGCGGTCGAGCTCGCCACGGGCGGTCGGTGCGGGGCCGAGCTCGGCCACGGGCCTGTTGCGGTCGGTGACGATCAGCCGCTCTCCGCGCTCGACGCGGCGGAGGTAGCGACTGAGGTTCTGTCGTAGCTCGGCGACGCCGACAGTGTTCATGTACATGAAAGTAGCAGATCACGCCCGAGTCTGGCGAGGAGGAGGTCGGCTGTACGATCCGCGCGTGTCCAAGCACGAGCTGAGCGAGCTGTCCACCGGCGAGCGCGTCATCTCCGAGCGTATTCCGGGCGTCCGCTCGATCGCGCTGGGCTTCTGGGTCGGCGCGGGGTCGCGGGACGAGCCGGATGCGCGCGCCGGGGTTTCCCACTTCATCGAGCACCTGCTCTTCAAAGGCTCGTCGCGCTACTCGGCGCAGGAGATCGCGGAGATCTTCGACGAGCTCGGTGGTGAGCTGAACGCCGCGACCTCCCGGGAGACGACCGTCGTCTACGCCCGCATTCCCGACGACAAGCTCGAGACCGCGCTCGACGTCATCGCGGACATGGTCTACCGGCCCTCGTTCGACGAGCTCGACTCCGAGCGCGAGGTCGTGCTCGAGGAGATTGCGATGGTCGAGGACACGCCGCACGATCTCGTCCACGACATCGCCGCCGAGGCCGTCTTCGGCGGGCACCCGCTCGGCAGGCCCGTCATCGGCCGAGCCGAGGTGATCTCGAGCGTGTCTCGCCGGGCATTGTCCGCGTATCACCAGCGCGCGTATCGCGGCGACCAGCTCGTTCTGGCAGCTGCGGGGAACGTCCGCCACGCACGTCTCGTCGAGCTGCTCGAGGGGCGCCGGAACGGTGCGCGTGCCGGCGTGGGGCTCGCCGCCCGCAAGCCCGTCCGACGCGTGCCGCCGCCGCGCCTCCGCTTCCAGCGCAAGGACACCGAGCAGTACCACGTCTGCCTCAGCGCGCCCGGAATCGCGCGGATGGACGAGCGACGCTTCGCCGCGTCCATCCTTGACGCGATCCTCGGCGGGTCGGCCTCGTCGCGCCTCTTCCAGGAGATCCGCGAGAAGCGCGGCATGGCGTACTCGGTCTACAGCTACGCGTCGCAGTACTCGGACGCCGGCCAGATCGGGCTCTACCTCGGCACGCGCGAGGAGAACCTTCCGGCCTGCCTGGAGATTGCCGTCGCCGAGCTGGCAGACGTCGCAGCCGGGAACGTGCGCCCCGAGGAGCTCCAGCGGGCGAAGGAGAACCTCAAGGGCCGCCTGCTCCTCTCGCTCGAGTCGACCTCGAATCGGATGACCCGCCTCGGCAAGGCGACGATCACCGACACCCCGCTGCTCGAGGTCGAGGAGATCGTCCGCCGTCTCGAGTCGGTCACCGCGACCGACGTCGCCGCGCTCGCGGACGAGCTTCTCGCCGTTGAACGTCTCTCGGCGGCAGGGATCGGGCCTGACGAGAGCCGCTTCCGCGATGCGGTAGCGCGCGTGAGCCCGGGCCTGCTCTCGGAAGCAGCGTGAAGGTCGCGCTTTTCGGGGTCGGCGGGAAGGTCGGTTCCGTGCTTGCTCCGGCGCTGGAAGCGGCCGGCCATGAGGTCGTCGACGGCGGTTCGACCGGACCTGAAGGCTGCGCCGCCGCCGTCGACTTCACACGACCTGATGCGGTCGGGGACAACGTCGCGCGGTGCCTTTCAGCCGGTGTGCCGGTCGTCATCGGGACGACGGGCTTCGACGGCGAGGCAATCGACGAGGCAGCGCGCGAAGCCGGGGTTCCGTGCTTCCATGCCGCGAACTTCTCGCATGGGGCCATCCTCATGATGCGTCTTGCGGAGGAGGCGTCGAAGGTGTTCCCGCGGGCCGAGATCGTCGAGCTTCACCACGAGGCGAAGCGGGATGCGCCCTCGGGTACGGCGAAAGCGACGGCCGAGCGGATGGGAACCGAGCCGACGATCCACTCGATCCGCCTGCCCGGCCTCGTCGCTCACCAGGAGATCATCTTCGGCGGCCCAGGGGAGACACTCACGATCCGGCACGACACGACTTCGCGTGAGGCGTTCGTCCCGGGTGTGCTTCTCGCGCTCGAGAAGGTGCGGGACCTTCCTGCCGGTCTGACGGTCGGCCTCGACACGATTCTGTGAGCGTCGTCGTGGGCGTTTCACCCGGCATACTCAGCGTGTAGGCCGCTGATCGAATACGGAGCTCAACGAAAGGAGCTTGTCCATGGTCACCAAGGGACTCTGGGTTCCGCTGCAGGCGAAGCCCGGGAAAGAAGAGGACGTCGCGAGGTTCCTCGAAGGAGGGCAGG
>JACDCN010000222.1 GCA_013817555.1 Actinomycetota bacterium | reverse complement strand
GGGCACCCCGTCGCTCGACGTCTGGCACATGGACTCGCGCCGCTTCGGCGCTTCGTACCGGAGCAGCGAGTACACGGTCGCGCGGACGAAGGAGGTGTACGAGACGTACTACGACGTCAAGTACCCCGGACACGAGTGGCAGGCGGGTCGGCCGCTACGGGTTTCTCCCGCGTACATGCGCCTGGTCGAGCTGGGAGCGACGTTCGGGGAAAAATCCGGCTGGGAGCGCGCGAACTGGTTCGAGCCGAACGCCGCGCGCGGCGAAGAATCGCTTCGGCCCCGCGGCTGGGCGGGGAAGCTGTGGTCACCCGCGACCGGCGCCGAGCACCTCGCCTGCCGCGAGACCGCGGCGCTCTTCGACGAGAGCTCGTTCGCGAAGATCGAGGTCGCAGGGGAGGGTGCTACCGACTTCCTCGAACGGCTCTGCGGCAACCGTGTCGCACGCAACGTCGGCCAGGTCACCTACACCCAGATGCTCAACTCGCGCGGCGGAATCGAGTGCGACTTCACGGTCACACGCCTTAGCGAGGAGAGGTTCCGCATCGTCACCGGAACCGCTTTCGGCCAGCACGACCTCGCGTGGCTCGCGCAACATGAGCCAGACGACGGCTCTGTTCAGATCCGCGATGTCACGTCGCAGCTAGCGTGCTACGGAATCTGGGGCCCGAGCGCGCGCGAGATCTTGCAACCGCTGACGACCACCGATCTGTCGAACGACGCGTTTCCGTACATGCACGCACGTAAGCTCGCCGCCGGCAGAGTGCCGTGTCTCGCTCTGCGTGTGACCTACGTCGGCGAGCTCGGGTGGGAGCTCTACTGCCGCACGGAGTTCGGCCTCGCGCTCTGGGACACGTTGTGGAGCGCGGGCCAAGAGCATGGCCTCGTCGCCGGCGGCTACAAGGCGATCGACTCGCTCCGGCTCGAGAAGGGATATCGCGTGTGGGGCGCGGACATTACTCCCGAGGACACGCCCTTCGAGGCGGGGCTTGGTTTCGCGGTCAAGTTGGACAAGGGCGATTTCGTGGGGCGCGATGCGTTGGAGCGAGCGCCTCGGCCGGAGCGGCTCCTGCGCTGCCTGACGCTCGAGGAACCCCGCGCCGTCGCGCTCGGCTCCGAGCCGGTGCGCATCGACGGCCACCTCGTGGGGCGCGTGACGAGCGGAGGGCACGGCTACACCGTCGGGAAATCGATCGCGTACGCATACGTGCCGGCCGAGCACGGCGTCGGCACAGACGTCGAGGTCGAGATCTTCGGTGACTGGGTGGCCGGTGAGATCGCGGCAGAGCCGCTCTTCGACCCGAAGGGAGAGCGCATCCGGTCATGAGCCAGCTTGCAGACGCCGTAGCGCGGGTGTGGCCCGGAGAAGAAACGCGCGTCGAGGTATTGGGCGGCGGGATCACGAATCACAACCTCAAGGTCGCGGTAGGCGACGAGGTTTTCGTGCTGCGGGTCGCCGGAAAGGACACGAATCTGCTCGGGATCGACCGTACGGTCGAGCTGGAGGCGACGAAGGCGGCCGCGGCGCTCGGTGTCGGACCGGAGGTAGTCGAGTTCGTGGAGCCGGAGGGCTGGCTCGTCACGCGCTTCGTCGAGGGCACGACCCCTCTTGTCGAGGACATGCGAGACCCAGCGATGCTCACTCGAGTCGCCGCCGCGTTGCGCGCGTACCACGAGAGCCCCCCGATCCCGGGCAGCTTCGATTCCTTCCGCGTCGTCGAGATCTATCGGGAAACCGCTCTCGCGCGCGGCGGCAGCGTGCCGAGCGCATACGAGTGGGCGCATGAGCTCGCGTCTCGCATCGAGCGGATTCGCGCGGGCACAGCCCCGGCCCCCTGCCACAACGACCTCCTGAACGCGAACTTCCTGGACGACGGCGACCGCCTGTGCATCGTCGACTGGGAGTACGCGGGAATGGGCGACCCTTTTTTCGACCTTGCGAACTTCTCCATCAACCACGAGCTCGACGAAGGAGGGCGCGGCGCGCTGCTGGAGGCCTACTTCGGCGAGGTTCGCGCAGACGACGCGCGAGCGCTCGAGCTGATGAGGTTCATGTCGGACTTTCGCGAGGCGATGTGGGGCGTTGTGCAGACCGCGGTGTCGGAGCTCGAATTCGATTTCGCCGTGTACGCGACCGAGCACTTCGACCGGCTGGAGCGCACGGCGGCCGAGCCGTCGTTTCGAGCGGCGCTCGAAGCTAAGTAGACGAGGGGCGCCCGCAGGCGCCCCTCGCGCGAACCGTCGGCGGAAAGGTCCCTACGTCGCCGTCTCCGTCGGAAGCTCGAACCTCCCGAGCCGTTCCTGCTCCAGGCGCTCGAGCTCCTCCTCGGTCCCCATGCGGATCGGGCCCTTGAACCACTTGTGAGCCGAGAGCACGTACCACCCTCCGAAGAGAAGGAGCGCCCCCCCGACGAGAAGCGGTGCGTAGTTCAACGCCTCCCACGTGAACGAGTCGTCCCACGGCACGCTCGACTTGTACGGCGGCAGCAGGAAGATGATCGTGATGAACGCCACCCAGACGATCGCGATCAGGTCGATCCACTTGTAGTGGCGCCCGAGGCTCCACGCGCCGTGCTCGAAGCGATCGGCGAGCCGGTAGCGGAGGATCACGGGCAGGATGAACGCGATATAGAGACCGATCACCGCGATGCCGGTTCCGACCAGGTAGCCGACGAGGTAGTTCCAGTACGCCGGCACCATGATCAGCGCGGACGCGATGATGATCGCGATGACTGAGAGCTGCGGCACCCGGTTGCGGCCGACTTGCCGCCACATCCGGTGGCCGGGAACGGCGCCGTCGCGAGAGAACGCGAACAGCATCCGCGACGCGGACGTCACCGACGCCGTGACGCAGAAGAACTGCGCGATGACGCAGATGAAGAGCAGGAACTCCGCCCAGTTCTGGCTCATCGACTCCGCCCAGATGAACGGCACCAGGAAGCCGAGGTTCTCGAGCGCCCCCTCGGTGCTCGGGATCGCGAAGGTCACCGCGACGAGCAGGAAGAACCCGAACACCACGGAGACGACGACCGACATGTACATCCCGACCGCGGCCGATCTGGATGCCTGATGCGTCTCCTCGGCCATGTGCGCCGAGGCGTCGAAGCCCGTGATCGTGTACTGGGCCATCAGGAGGCCTGTGGCGAACACGTACAGGAAGACAAGGCTCGAGAAGCCCTCGTTCCCGGTGCCGAATCCGGTCGCGTTGACCGTCTCTCCGAAGACGTACCCGAACGACTGGTGGTTATCGGGGACGATGATGAGGATCCCGACGATCAAGGCGACGCCGGCCATGTGCCAGTACGCCGACACGCTGTTCAACATCGAGGTGATGCCGACGTTGAGCAGGTTCAGCGCGAGCGCTCCCGCCAAGAAGATCAGGTACAGCAGGAAGATGTACTCCTTCGTGTTCGGGTAGTCGAACCAGAAGTTGAGAAGCGCTGTTCCGAACGTCGCCAGGCCGTACCCGATCGCCGCGGTCACCGCGACCTGCCCGATCAGGTTGAACCAGCCTGTAAACCAACCCCAGGCCGGGCTCCCGAGCTTCGACGCCCAGTAATAGAGACCGCCCGCCGTCGGGAAGGCCGACGCGATCTCCGCCATCGCGAGTGCGACGATGATGCTCATCAGCCCGACCAGCAGCCAGCCCCACGTCACCGCCACCGGGCCACCCTGGCCGAATGCGATGTAGTACGACGTCAGGCAGCCCGCGAGGATCGAGATGATGGTGAAGCTGATCGCGAAGTTCTGGAATCCGCCCATTGCGCGGAAGAGTTCCTGCGCGTAGCCGAGCTTGTGGAGGATCCGCTCGTCCTCCGAGGTGTGATACCCGCCTGGAGCGGGTCCTGTGGTCATGCCACCCTCCTTCTGCATGTCAGACGCACTTGGGGACGGGGTATTCAGCTACTACCGGGGCGCTTATGTCAAGGGACGGCATAGGATCGCTCCGGTGCTGAGCTTCGACGAGCTGAAGACCGAGGTCGACGAGGGGGCGATCGACACGGTCGTCGTCGCCTTCACCGACATGCAGGGACGGCTGCTCGGAAAGCGGCTCCACGGCGAGTTTTTCGTCGAGGAAATCGAGGCGGAGCACGCGATCGAGGGCTGCAACTACCTGCTCGCGCTGGACATGGAGATGGAGCCGACTCCGGGTTACGAGATCGCGAGCTGGGAGCAGGGCTACGG
>JACDCN010000221.1 GCA_013817555.1 Actinomycetota bacterium | reverse complement strand
CTCTCGAATGCGAGCGAGACCGACGACCTCGTGCTGCTCGTGGTCGGCGGCAAGGACGGCTACGTCGAGCGAGACGGCCACATGGTCGACGAAGCCGACATCGAGCGGCGCGCCGCGTTCGGGCGGGCGGATCCTAGAGACGAGTAGCGCTGAAGACGATGTCCTGCGCGAGCAGGCGGGCGTGCAGGCGGCGGTAGCGTCCGCCGATAACGGCAGTCCGCACCCCCGTGAAATTGGCGAGCAACGCGCGGATGTCGCCCGGCGTGAACATGTGAAGGTGCGTGGGATCTCGCTCGGGCTGCAGCCCACGAACGAAGCGCAACCGGTTCTGGACGCGAAACGCGTTCGGCACCGAACCGACGAAGACGCCGCCCGGTCGGAGTACGCGGCGCACCTCGGCGACGAGCGCGCGAGGGAAGCGAACGTGCTCGAGCAGCTCGCCTGCGACGACCGCATCGAATGTCTCGCTTGCCGCCGGGAGCGGCTCATCGACATCGGCTACGACGGGTGTGATCCCGAGCTGCTCGGCCTTGGCCAGCGCGGCTCGGTCGACATCGACCCCGACGACGTCGTTGCCATCGAGAAAGTGCCGCGTCAGGGCCCCAGAGCGGCAGCCCAGATCGAGCACGTGCCGACCCTGCCCGATCGCCTCCTGGAACAGGGGAATCCGCTCGGGGACGAAGACGAAGTCGCCGGCGTTTCGGCGTTGACGGTGATGCGCTTCGTACAGCTGGCCGAGGAACGTGCTCACGGCGCGCTGACGGCGGTCCCGTGTCCGAGTGAGGCGATGGTCTTCCTCAAGCCGTCCTCCAGCTCGACCTCCGGCTGCCAGCCGAGCAGCTGCTTGGCACGAGTGATGTCGGGCTGCCGCACCTGCGGATCGTCGACGGGGAGCGCCTCGAAGATGATCTCGCTTGAAGACCCAGATATGCGGATGATCGTCTCCGCGAGCTCGAGCAGCGTCTTCTCGTCCGGGTTGCCGAGGTTGACGGGGAGATGCTCCTCTGACTCCGCAAGCAGGACGAGGCCCCGGATCAGATCGTCGACGTAACAGAAGCTCCGCGTCTGGGATCCGTCGCCGAAGACGGTGACAGGCTTTCCGTCTAGAGCCTGGCGCATGAACGTCGGAATCGCGCGCCCGTCGTTCGGCCTCATTCGGCTGCCGTACGTGTTGAAAATCCTCACGATCCCGGTGTCCACTCCCTGCTGGCTGTGGTACGCCATCGTCAACGCTTCGGCGTAGCGCTTCGCCTCGTCGTAGACGCCCCTCGGGCCGATCGGGTTGACGTGACCCCAGTAGGTCTCGGGCTGCGGGTGGACCTGAGGGTCTCCGTAGACCTCGCTCGTCGACGTGAGCAGAAACCGTGCGCGCTTGACCTTTGCCAAGCCCAGCGTGTGGTGCGTGCCGTACGACCCCGTCTTCAGCGAGTGCAACGGCATCCGCAGGTAGTCGATCGGGCTCGCGAGGGCTGCCAGGTGGTAGACGAAGTCGACTGGCTCCTCGACCGAGATCGGATCGATCACGTCGTGGTTCAGGAACGTGAATGCCTCAGCGCGGAGGTGCTCGATGTTCTCCAGCGACGAAACGACGAGGTTGTCCAGGCAGATGACCTGGTGGCCGCGCTCGAGCAGCGCTTCGCAAAGGTGAGAGCCGAGGAAGCCGGCGCCGCCGGTGACGAGGGACGTGGGCATGGGGTCGATGGTAGCCAGAGGACCTGCGATCTCTCTTACGCGACCTAGGCTGAGCCTCCTTCGTTGACGCTAGGAGAGCCAGTTCTCGACACGGAGCCCGGGCACCCGCTCGAAGTGCCGCACGTTGCCCGTAACCAGCGTGAGGTCGTGCGCGAGGCAGATCGCGGCGATGCGCAGGTCGGGGTCTTCGAGCCGGCGACCCGCTGCCTCGAGCTCGACCCGAATGTCGGCATAAACTCGTGCCGCGACATCGTCGAAGGGCACTACTTCGATGTCACGTGCAAAGAGCCACTCGATGTCTCTCTCGAGCGCTTCGTTCCTCCGTTTGCGCGCGCCGTAGAGGAGCTCGCCCAGAGTGATCGAGGTCGTGAACTGGCTCGCTGGCGGCAGGACTCCAAGACGACGAGCAAGATTGGCCGGCCCGGCGTCTGGGCGCACGATGGCGCTGGCGACGTCGGTGTCGAGGCAAAACACGTTCAGCCGAGATCAGGAGGCTCGCGAGGAGGCCAGTTCACTCGATCGGCGACGATCCGCTGCATGTCCTCGTACCACTCGTCTGCACCCTCGACGCCCTCTAGCGCGCCCCACAGAGCCATGAACCCACGCTTCTGCGGTCCGGACTCCGCCTTCACGTCATCCGTCGGCACGAGTGCGAGCACAGGCGTCCCGCGACGCGTCACGAGGAACCGCTCACCCCTGCTCACACGATCGATCAACTCGGAAAATTTCCGCTTGGCATCAGCGACACTCAACACTTCGGTCATGGTGACATCTTGCCGCCCAAATGTCATCGTGTCCACTACGGACGTGTCTTCGCAACCTCGGTGTTGATTCTCCATGACTGCGTCGCAAGGCGAGATACTTGCGTCGTGGTTCCGGAGGCGAAGCTCGAGAACGGCGTGCCGCAGAGCGCAGGCTGGTTCGTGGTCAACGCGCGCGAGTCGCGCTGGCTGCACAACGAGCTCGGCGCCTACTGCGGCTTCGAAGGAAGGGACGAGGCGGCGTTCGACCAGCTCGGGATCAACCTGAACGTCCTTCCTCCCGGCAAGCCGATGGCGATGTACCACGAGGAGCCGGGACAGGAGGACTTCCTCGTCCTGCGCGGTGAGTGCCTGTTGATCGTCGAGGGCGAGGAGCGACCGCTTGGGCCGTGGGACTTTGTCCACTGCCCGCCCAGGACGAAGCACGTCATCGTCGGTGCTGGAACGGAGCCCGCCCTCGTGTTGGCCGTCGGGGCGCGAAAAGGCCAGGCGACATACCCGTTCGACGAGGCCGCGCTGCATCACGGCGCCGGCGTAGAGCAGGCGACGGACTCGCCGGCCGAGGCGTACGCCAGGTTCTCGAAGCCCGAGACGGGGCCTGCGCCGGAGTTGCCCTAGCGGGACCGGAGCGTCCGCGGCTTACGCCTCCGGAGTAGCGTCAGCGCAAGTCCTTGTTCGCCTCCATGTCGAACCACATCGCGAACAGCGTCATCTGCAGTCCGGCGATGTAGAGCACGGCAACCAAAACGATCGTCGGCGTCGTGATCTCGTTCCCGGCAATGCGCAGAACGACCTCGATCACCCCGAGCAGGAAGCCCACGAGCGTCATCAGCACGCCGAACGCGTAGAAGAAGACGAGCGGGTGGAAGTCCCGGATCACGTACTTGTGGCCCATTCGCCACCAGAAGCCCTTGAACAGGAGCCACGAGATGCGCGGCACGACCGATGGCAGCTTGATCCCTGACTCTTCGCCCACGTCGTAGATCGGCCGCGAGGGAACGTCGCGGACACGCGCGTTCTGGACGTTCAGGTGGACGAGCATGTCGTTCGGGAATCCGTAGCGGGGATACAGCTCGTCGAGGTCGAGCGCCTTCAACGCATCGCGCGAGATCGCTGTGTACCCCGCCTGCGAGTCCGCCACATGCCAGTAGCCGGACGCGATCTTCGTCAGCAGCGAGAGCACGGCATTCCCGAGGTAGCGGGTGCGCGGGATCACCTTCCACGCCTCGCCGGAGACGAGGCGGTTCGCCTTCGCGTACTCGACCTCGCCTCGCGCCACCGGCCCGACGAGCCCAGCTAGCTCCTCCGGATCCATCTGATGATCGGCAGCCATCACGCACGTGACGTCTATCCCCTCCTCGAGCGCTCGGCGGTAGCCGGTCACGATCGCCGCGCCCACACCCGAGTTTCGCTCGTGTGGAATCACCTCGACGCGGTCGTCGCCGACGGCGCGGGCGGCAGTGGCCGTCCCGTCCCGGGAGGCGTCATCCACGACGTAAATGCGATCGACGAACTCGGGGATCCCGCGCAGGGTCTCGGCGACGAGGCGCTCCTCGTCGTACGCGGGCACGATCACAGCCACCCGCTTCCCGTCGAGCATCAGCCTAAGAACTCGAATCAGAATGAAGCCTTGAGCCGCCGGAACGACCCGTGCGGTTCGCCAGGAACGGCTCCGCGACGAGGGCCGCCACGACGCCGACGAGCAGGCCGAGCAGCGCTCCGATGATCAGCGAC
>JACDCN010000220.1 GCA_013817555.1 Actinomycetota bacterium | reverse complement strand
GTCCTCGCCGACGGGCTTCTCGAGCGAGATCGGAAGCTGGGACATGCGCAGGATCTCGCGCACCTCGTCGGGGTGGATCTCAAGCTCCTCAGCGATCTCCTCGGGCTCCGGCTCGCGGCCGAGCCGCTGGACGAGCTGGCGCTCGATGTGCACGACCTTGTTCAACTTCTCGACCATGTGCACCGGAATACGGATCGTCCGGGCCTTGTCCGCGATAGCCCTGGTCACCGCCTGGCGGATCCACCACGTCGCATACGTCGAGAACTTGAAGCCCTTGCGGTAGTCGAACTTCTCGACCGCGCGGATGAGGCCGAGCGAGCCTTCCTGAATCAGGTCGAGGAACGAGAGCCCGCGGCCCAGATACCCCTTCGCGATCGACACGACGAGCCTGAGGTTCGCCTCGGTCATGTGCTGCTTGGCGTTCATGTCGCCACGCTCGATGCGTTTCGCGAGCGACACCTCCTGGTCGGCGGTCAAGAGCGGCACCTTGCCGATCTCGCGGAGGTAGAGGCGAAGCGAATCGAGCGACGGCTCCACCGAGAGGTCGAGCTTCGGCGTCGTCTTGTCGTCTTCGGGCGGAGGCTCTTCCTGAGGGAGCGTCTTGTGCTCGACGCCCTCGACGAGCTCGACCGAGTGGTCGATCAGGTACGTGTAGAAGTCCTCGACCTGATCCTTCGTAAGCTCGACCTCCTCGAGCTCGGCCACGATCTCGTCGTACGTGAGGAATCCTCGTTCGAGCCCTTGCTCTATGAGGCGCTGAAGCTCCTCGACCTCCGGAAGAACGATGTCGACGGACAGCATGGGTAGGGGACTCCTCTCGCCTCGAACGGATTGACCGAACTGCCCTGTCTCTCGAGCCGGCTCTGCTCGCCGCGCCGGCTCTGCCACCAGGCGGCGCATCCTAGTCTGACTTCGCGATTTCGCAAAGGTCCGATCTGGACACGCTCTTCTCAGACAGCACGCAGCTCGCCGACGATCTCGCCGCGCGAGCTCTCTATCGGCACCGCTCCGAGTTCGCCGGTGTCGACCCCGAGCCGGGTGAGGAACGCCGCGAGCGCGCTTCGCACGGCCCGCTGGCCGCCGTCCTCGACCTTGAGCGCGACGCCGAGTCCGTCCGTCGAGACTGCGCAGAGCAATCCCTCGGCGCCGCCCTTCGCCACCCACCCCGGTTGGGTCTGCATGAGCATGGTGTCCGCTGCGAGCGGGCCACGGATGAGCTCGGGGTGCGCGCGCATCGCAGCCATGGCGCGAGCTCCGCCCTCGAGTCCCGCGAGGCGAGAGAACGCGTGGGCCATTCGCTCGAGCGGGAGCGCGAAGGTGGGGATGCCGCAACCGTCGGTAGCAAGCTGGATCCTTCGCGGATCGACCTCCGCCGCTGCGGCGACCTCGAGGAGCATGGCCTGCTGACACGGATGGTCGGGGAGCCGGTAGCCCTGGCTCGGCCACCCCCGCGCGCAACAGAGAGCAAGCAGCCCGGCATGCTTGCCGGAGCAATTGTGCTCGAACGGCGTGGGCCCAGCATCGGCTCCTCGAGTCCCGCACTCGAGGTCATCTTCGGTTGCCGGCGCCCTCGCAAGCAGTCTGCGCACCGCCTCGAGCTGTTCTGGACGGGCAAGGTGAGACGCGCAGGCGATCGCGATGTGCCTGTCGTCGAGGTCGGGTCGCGCCCGCAGGAGAGGAAGCGCCTGGATTGGCTTCGCCGAGCTCCGAAAGTGGGTGACGAGCTCCGGGTCTCCTGCCGAGCCGACGACCTGGCCGCCGGACACGGCGACTGCATGCACGCGGTGGCGCGCCTCGACGACGTCGCCTCGGGTCGCCTCGACGACGATCGGCTCCACGGCGTGAGCGTAATCCGTTGCGAACGGTCGGTATTTTCCGTATGTTCCGGAATCATCGACCGTATTCCGAACTACGACCTCGAGGACGTTCTCGTCGTCGAGGAGCCGCAGCAGTTACGCGCCCTCGCCGATCCCTTCCGAGGAAGGATCATCACGCTGCTGCGGGAGCGCTCGGCGAGCACGACCGAGCTCGCCAAAACGCTCGAGACACCGAAGGGAACGGTCGGACATCACCTGAAGGTGCTCGAGAAAGCGGGGCTCGTCCGCGTCGTTCGGACGCGCAAGGTTCGCGCGTTGACGGAGAAGTATTACGGCCGAGTGGCCCGGCTCTTCGTGCTCAAGACCGACGACTCCATGCCGGACGACCTCCAGCGCGCCGCGCTCGCGGCGATGATGCTTCGACAGGCGTCCGACGAGCTGATCGCGGCGCGGGTCGAGAAGGAGACCTCGGCCATCCTGCATGTTCGTCTTGCACCAGGGGACGTGCTCCGCTTCCAAAGGCGGCTTAATCGTCTCGTGGCGGATTTCCAACACGCCGAGGAGCCGGACGGAGAGATGCACGCGTTGGCGTTTGCCCTCTTCGAGGCGACCGCGTTCCTGCCGCAGCGAGACGACGATGCCTAGACTCTGGCCCACCGGCGGCCTCTGGCGCCACTCGGACTTCCTCAAGCTCTGGTCGGCGGAGACGATCAGCCAGTTCGGGTCGCAGGTCTCGGGGCTCGCCCTCCCGTTGGTCGCGATCATCGTCCTCGACGCCAGCGCGTTCGAGGTCGCTGCACTCGGAACGGTCGAGTTCGCCCCTTTCATCCTGTTCACGCTCCCGGCGGGGGTCTGGGTGGACCGTCTCCCACGCCGACCCATCCTCATCGCGGGCGACCTCGGACGAGCAGCTCTCCTCGCGACCATCCCGATCACGTATGTCGCCGACGTGCTGACGCTCGGTCAGCTGTACGTCGTCGGATTCCTCGTCGGAATCTGCACTGTCTTCTTCGACGTCGCGTACCAGTCGTACCTTCCGTCGCTCGTCGAGCGCGATCAGATCGTCGATGGCAACTCGAAGCTCGAGGTGAGCCGCTCGGCAGCCCAGATCGGTGGGCCGGGAGTCGGCGGTGGGCTCATCGAGCTCATCACCGCGCCCTACGCGATTCTGGTGGACGCCGTCAGCTTCCTTGCCTCGGCGCTCTTCGTTCTTCGCATTCGAAAGGACGAGGGACGCGTCGCCTCGACCGCCCCGGGCGAGCGCCCCAGCCTCTGGATCGAGCTGAAGGAGGGGCTTCGCTTCGTCCTCGGCAACCCGAATCTCCGCGCTCAGGCCGGTTGCACGGCGACATCGAACCTGTTCTTCAGCTTGGGATTCTCGATCGTGCTCGTCTACTTCGTCCGGGTGCTCGACCTTTCACCCGGCCTGATCGGCGTCGTGTTCTCGGTCGGAGCAGCCGGCTCTCTCGTCGGAGCGTTCACGGCCAGACGAATCTCGACGAGGTTCGGCATCGGACCGACCACGATCGCCGTGACGCTGCTGCAGGGCCCGGCGATGCTCCTCGTCGCACTTGCGCCCGTCGAAGCGCCAATTCCCTTTCTCATCGCCTCTCAGCTGGCCATGGGATTCGTGATCGTCGTCTACAACATCATCCAGCTCAGCTACCGACAGGCGATCTGTCCGCCGCGCCTCCAGGGACGGATGAACTCGGTGATGCGCTTCCTTGTCTGGGGGACGATTCCCATCGGCACGCTCGCAGGTGGCGCGCTCGGAACATGGGTCGGTCTGAGGGAGGCGATCGTCGTTTCCGCTATCGGCGGTGGCGCCTCGTTCCTCTGGATCCTGCTCTCGCCGCAGCGGCACCTGCACGACATGCCCGAGCCGATCGAGGAGGAGCCGCGAACGACCGAGCTCGGCGCGGGAATTCCCGGTACCCCGGATCCGCTCGCGCCCGGCGACGCCTGACATGCGAGTGTGGCCGCGCGGAGGGCTCTGGCGGCACCCCGACTTCCTCCGTCTCTGGTCGGCCCAGACCGTCAGCCAGTTCGGATCCCAGGTCTCGCAGCTCGCGCTGCCGCTCTGGCGGCCGCTCGCGGTGACAGTCGCCCTGTCGAACTTCTTCAACACGCTCGCCTTCTCGATCTTCCTCGTCTACGCAGTGCGGCAGCTCGATCTGTCGGCAGCGCTCATCGGGCTCGTCCTCGGCGTCGGCAACGTCGGCTGGCTGCTCGGAGCGGTCGCCGCGAACCGGCTCTCGGCACGTCTCGGAGTCGGTCTCACGCTGGTCGGCTCTGCGATGGTCTTCGGGCCGGCACTCCTCCTCGTGCCCGCTGCGCCGCAATCGCAGCCGATTCCCTTCATCGTCGTAGCGC
>JACDCN010000219.1 GCA_013817555.1 Actinomycetota bacterium | reverse complement strand
AGGCCGGTGAGTGGCTCGACTCGCGCGAGGACTTCGTCAACGACGAGTTGTCGATGCTCGGCACGCTCGACTGGGACGACCTGCGCATCGTCGACGGCGACGATCCGATCAAGACCGGGCGGGTGAACACCGGTCGCGCCGTCGGCGGCACGACGGTCCACTTCACGGCTGTCTCCGTCCGGCTGCGCCCCGACGACTTCCGCGTCGCCTCGACCGATGGCGTCGCCGTCGACTGGCCGTTCGGCTACGACGAGCTGGCGCCGTACTACGCCGAGGTCGAGCGGGCGCTGCCGGTCTCTGGCCCGCGGCGCTCGGCCTATCCCTCCGGCGCGCCCTATCCGCACGGCGAGCTGCCGTGGTCGGCCAAGGACGAGGTGCTGGCGCGTGGCCTCGACGCGCTCGGCCTCCACGTCGAGATGACGCCGCACGCGATCGCGACCGGCAACGTCGACGGCAGAAGCGCCTGCATGTACTACGGGTTCTGCATGGACGGCTGCAAGAGCGACGCCAAGGGCGGTACGCACGTCAGCTACGTCCCGAAGGCGATCGCCGCTGGCGCCGAGATCCGGCCGAACTGCTTCGCGACGCGAATCGTGAGCGAAGGCGGGCGCGCCACCGGCGTCAGCTATCTCGAGAACGGCGAAGAGCGCTTCCAGCTGGCCGAGCGCGTCTTCGTCTGCTGCTACGCGATCGAGACGCCGCGCCTGCTCTTGAACTCAGGCAACCTGGCCAACTCGAGCGACCAGGTCGGCCGAAACTTGATGGTGCACAGCGGCCCGATCGTCTACGGCCGCTTCGACCAAGCGTTGGACAGCTTCGTCACGCCGCCGGTCGGCGTCATGACGATGGACACCTACGCAAGCGATGCGAAGCGCGACTTTGCCCGCGGCTTCTGGATGAACACCTACTGTCAGTTCCCGATCAACTTCGCGCAGGCGCTCGTCGGCAGCAATCCCGATCTCTGGGGGCCGGAGCTGATCGAGGTGCTCGACGAATACGCGCACTGGGGCATGCTGGCCACCCTCGGCGAGGTGCTGCCGAACCCCGAGAACCGCGTCACGCTCGCCGACGAGCGCGACGACAACGGCGTCCCCGTCGCCCGCGTCACCTTCTCCTATGGCGACAACGACCGCGCGATCATCGAGGCTGAACGGACGCTGGCCGAGCAGGTGGTCGAGGCCGCCGGCGCGACGCGCATTCTCACCAGCGATGGCACCCACCACCTGCTCGGCACCTGCCGCATGGGCACCGACCCGGCGACTTCGGTCGTCGGGCCGGACTGCCGCAGCCACGACGTCGAAAACCTGTGGATCTGCGACGGCTCGGTCTTCCCGACCGGCGGCGCGGTCAACCCGAGCCTGACAATCGAAGCGATCGCGACGCGCACGGCGCGCCTTCTGTTGGAGCGGGCGACGTGAGCGCGGGCGCGCAAAGGAGGCCTGAATGAACGTCGGTGATTTCCTGATCGAGCGCTTGTCCGAGTGGGGCGTCAAGCGGATCTACGGCTATCCCGGCGACGGCATCAACGGGATCATGGGCGCTCTACAGCGCGCCGAGGGCCGGATCGAGTTCGTCCAGGTCCGCCACGAGGAGATGTCGGCGTTCATGGCCTGCGCCCACGCCAAGTGGACGGGTGAGGTTGGCGTCTGTCTCGCGACCTCCGGTCCCGGCGCGATCCATCTCCTGAACGGCCTCTACGACGCCAAGCTCGACCATCAGCCGGTCGTGGCGATCGTCGGCCAGCAGGCGCGGGCGGCGCTCGGCGGCCACTACCAGCAGGAGGTCGACCTGATCTCGCTGTTCAAGGACGTAGCGCACGAGTACGTCCACATGGTCAGCGACCCGGCGCAGATGCGGCACCTCGTCGATCGCGCGATCCGCATCGCGCTCGCCGAGCGGACGGTCACGTGCATCATCGTGCCGAACGACATCCAGACGATGGAGGCGGTGCCTGAGCCAGCGCACGCGCACGGCACGATCCACTCGTCGGTCGGCTACTCGCGCCCGCGCGTCGTTCCGTTCGACGACGACCTCGACCGCGCGGCCGAACTGCTGAACGCTGGCGAGCGGGTGGCGATCCTCGCCGGGCAGGGTGCGCTGCACGCGACCGACGAGCTGATCGAGGTCGCCGAGGTCCTCGGCGCCGGTGTCGCGAAGGCGCTCCTCGGTAAGGCGGCGCTGCCCGACGACCTGCCGTTCGTGACCGGCTCGATCGGCCTCCTGGGCACGAAGCCAAGCTGGGAGCTGATGACCGGCTGCGACACGCTGCTGATGGTCGGCACCAGCTTCCCCTACTCCGAGTTCCTGCCCGAGGAGGGCAAGGCGCGGGCGGTGCAGATCGACATCGACGGGCGCATGCTCGGTATCCGCTACCCGACCGAGGTCAACCTCGTCGGCGACAGCGCCGAGACGCTGCGGGCGCTGCTCCCCCGCCTCGAGCGCAAACAGGAGCGCTCCTGGCGCGAGCAGATCGAAGAAAGCGTCGCCGATTGGTGGCGCGTCCTCGAGGAGCGGGCGATGAACGCTGCCGACCCGATCAACCCGCAGCGCGTCTTCTGGGAGCTCAGCCCGCGCCTGCCCGACAACTGCATCCTCAGCTCGGACTCCGGCTCGGCGGCGAACTGGTTCGCGCGTGACCTGAAGATCCGGCGCGGGATGATGGCCTCGCTGTCGGGAACGCTGGCGACGATGGGGCCCGGCGTCCCCTACGCGATCGCGGCCAAGTTCTGCCATCCCGAGCGTGTGGCCATCGCCCTCGTCGGCGACGGCGCGATGCAGATGAACGGCATGAACGAGCTGATCACGGCGGCCAAGTACTGGCGTCGCTGGAGCGACCCGCGCTTGATCGTCGCCGTCTTGAACAACCAGGACCTGAACCAGGTCACCTGGGAGCAGCGCGTCCTCGAGGGCGACCCGAAGTTCGAGGCCTCACAGGACATCCCGGACGTTCCCTACGCGCGCTTCGCCGAACTGATCGGTCTCAAGGGCATCCGCGTCGAGACACCGGACGAGATCGCCCCGGCCTGGGAGGAGGCGCTCGCTGCCGATCGCCCCTGCGTGCTCGACTTCGTCACCGATCCCGAGGTGCCGCCGCTGCCGCCGCACATCACCTTCGAGCAGGCGAAGATGTTCGCGCTCGCGGTCGCAAAGGGCGATCCGGGTCGCCGCGCGATGATCGAGCAGTCGCTCAAGGACAAGCTCGAAGAGTTCCTGCCGAGACGGAGGTAGCGAGTGCCTGGCGAGACGCACGGACTCGACCAGGACTACGTCGACTTCTATCCAAGTGGCACTCAGGCTGCCGGCGAGTTCTGCTGCGCCTCATGCGGCTACGGCATCGTCGTCCGCGGCCAGCTCCCACGCTGCCCGATGTGCGGCGAGTCGACGTGGGAAACGGCAGCGTGGCGGCCGCTCAGTCGCGAAGCGGGCGGCGCGGCTTGGACCGCGTCGGCAGCGGCCGCTCGCGACCGGTGGCAGCTCGCACAAGCCAACTACGAGAAAGGAAGGCAGGGATGAGCGACCAGCAAGCAGAAGGCTCGCGCGAGGAAGATGTGGCTCCGACGGGTGGCGACGAGATCAGCGAAGAGGCGATCGCCGCGCGGGCGCACGAGATCTCGCTCGGCGACGACGCCGGCACTGCCGAGGAGAACTGGCAGCGCGCCGAGCGCGAGCTGCGTCAAGGCAGTGGTGAGGTGCGCCCGTAGTGGGAGCGGCGGGCTCGGCTTCGCTCAAGGATCAGCTCGAGGAGTTCCTGCAGGGGCGGGAGTAAGCATGTCGACGACCGTCGCCCGCGCCCAAGTTCCGATCGAGCGGCTGGCGGTCACGGCGTTCGCCGTTCCGACCGACGCGCCCGAGTCCGACGGGACGCTGGAGTGGGACTCGACGACGCTGGTCGTTGTCGAGCTCGAGGCCGGCGGCGTCCGCGGCCTTGGCTACACCTACGCCGACGCGGCCGCCGCCGCGATCGTCGAGCGGCGGCTGCGCGAGTGCGTGGTTGGATGCGACGCAATGGACGTCCCGGCCGCTTGGCAGGCGATGTGCGCCGCCGTGCGCAACATCGGCCTCGCCGGCGTCGCTGCGGCGGCGATCTCCGCCGTCGACACCGCGATCTGGGATCTGAAGGCGCGCCTGCTCGAGCTGCCGCTGGTCGCGCTTCTCGGCGGGGCGCGCGAGTCGGTGCCGGTCTACGGCAGCGGCGGCTT
>JACDCN010000218.1 GCA_013817555.1 Actinomycetota bacterium | reverse complement strand
CGATCGACAACCTGATGGAGGACGCTGCAACCGCCGAGATCTCCCGCTCGCAGGTGTGGCAATGGGTCCACCATGGACGCGTGGAGAGGGCGGACGTCGAGCGGATCGTGGCGGAAGTCGTCGCGGAGCTGCCCCCCGAACGTGTCGTCGAAGAGGCGCGCGCACTCTTCGAGCAGGTCGCGCTCGGCGACGACTTTCCCGAGTTCCTGACCCTGCCGGCGTACGAGCGGCTGCTGGAGATTTCGTCACATGAGGCATTGAGGTGACAACCGCAGGTACCGCGGCCGCGAAGCGGACGCCTTCAGGGATCTTCGCGCGATCAGAATCCGCGCTAGCGGATTGTGATCTTGCGCCAAAGTAGATGCCGGACGGCAACAAAGCCGACGATCTCGCGCTTGCCCTCGAGGAGGCGATCGTCTCGGGTGAGATCCCGCCGGGCAGCGTCTTGCGCCAGGAGCATCTCTCCGAGCAGTTCCAGGTCAGCCGTACGCCTGTGCGCGAGGCTTTGCGGCGCCTCGCGGCGCTCGGGCTCGTCTCCTTCGAGCCGAATCGGGGCGTCCGCGTGCGGATGCTCGCGCGGGAAGAGCTGCGTGAGGCGTTCCTCGTACGTGCCGAGCTGGAGAGTCTGGCCACGGAGATCGCGACGCCGAAGATGTCGTCGGCCGATCTGAAGGAGCTCGAGGCAGCCGAGCGTCGGTTCTCGGGCATCACGCATGATCTCGTAGAGATGAGCCACGCAGGGCGGCAGGATCTGGAGCTAGCCCGCGAATGGCTGCACGCGAACCACGCGTTTCACGACGTGATCTACGCGGTCGCCGAGGTGCCGCTGATCGAGCGGATGGCGAAGGCCGCGCGCCGCACGTTCCTCGTCAAGCCGGTGTGGGCGACCGGCGCAGACCTCGACGAGCTCTATCGCAAGAACGACCGCCAGCATCGCGCGATCCGCGAAGCGATGACTGCGCGCAGCTCGCAAGGCGCTCGAGTTCTCGCGCGGGAGCACGTCCTCTCGTCGGGCCGCTTGCTGGAGGCGATTCTCGACAAGGTGTCCGCGCAAACGCGCGACCCCTCGCCGGTCCCCTCGGATGTTGAGGTCAGGCTTTAGCGACTCCACTTTCGCGGGGTCGGAGCCCACTACGGAGTGGCTATACTCGGGCTTGCGTCGCGGGGTGGAGCAGTCTGGTAGCTCGCCGGGCTCATAACCCGGAGGTCGCAGGTTCAAATCCTGCCCCCGCTACTGGGAAAGCCCCGGAAACGGGGCTTTTTCGTTCTCCTAATCGTGATCGGCGCGCCAAACTTTTGCCCAACTTTTGCCTTGACGGGTGCGGTCCCTTCGACTTCAGGCGAACGACAGCGGGCTGGGAGGACCTCCAGGCCGAGTTCGGCACGCGTGGCGATGGCGGACACTCCCGCGCTGCGCGCGCAAAGGGGGCGGCGCAATGAGCGAAGTCTTTCGCTAGAACGTCGTGGAAGGATGACCGGGCGGCTGCCGATTCACCGTCCGCGCGAGCAGCACTCCACCAAGCATGACTCCGAAGCCGATCGACGCACCGGAGCATCGAGCGCGGGGTGCCCTCGCTGGCCTTCGACGCGTGCTCGCCGTCGATGGTTTCGACGTCCTCAGCGTCCATGAGGATGACGTCGCGCTTGATCACAGGTTGCTGGCGCAGCAGTTCGGCCTCGGCGGAGGCCACGACGCGTGAGCGAGATCAGTCCCGCGCGCAGACACGCGATCGTCGACGCTCTTCGCGGAGGTGTTGAAGACCCAAAGAGTTTTGGTCGACAGGACCAGAACAAGCTGTTAGAATAAGAGTCGTGACGACCAAAACCACAGCAGGAGACGCGCCGATGAGCTACGACCCGTCGCAGTTCCCGGCCTTCGCAGTGACGGTCGACGTAGTGATCATGACCATGTCCGAGGGCACGCTCAAGGTGCTGCTCGTCCGTCGTGGCGAGGCGCCGTTCGAGGGCATGTGGGCGATCCCGGGTGGCTTCAAGCGCCCCACCGAGACACTGGACGAGGCGGCCAAGCGGGAGCTCGCTGAGGAGACCGGCGTCGATGTGCCGAGCTTGCTGACCCAGTTCGGCGCCTACGGCGATCCCGAGCGCGACCCGCGCATGAACGTCGTCACGATCGCGTACATCGCGGTGCTGCGCGACGTGGGGGCGCTCGTGGCGGGCACGGACGCCGCAGACGCCGGCCTCGTCCCGGTCTCCGACGTTCTCAAGGGAAGGATCGAGTTGGCGTTCGACCATCTGCGGATCGTGCGCGATGCGCTCGAGCGTGTCCGCGTCGAGCTCGAGCTCACCGGTATCGCAACGGCGTTCGTCGGAGCGACCTTCACCCTGGCCGAGCTCAGGACGGTGTACGAGGCTGTCTGGGGCGTGCAGCTCGACGCTGCCAACTTCAGAAGGAGCGTCGTCGCCGAAGACGGCTGGGTGATCCCGACCGGCCGGCGAGCTCGGCCCGGCCCAGCCGGCGGCAGGCCCGCGGAGCTCTATCGAGCGGGGAGAGCATGGAGCCACGGCGGCCCGATCCATCGATTCCAGCGCGAAGAGAGGAAATGACGCATGAGAGCAGTTGTCTACGACAGGTACGGGCCTCCGGAGGTCTTGCGACTCGAAGACGTCGAGCGCCCCGTGCCGAAGGACGACGAAGTCCTCGTCAGGATCCACGCGACGACCGTCAACCGATCGGACTGCGGCTGGCGAAAGGCGGAGCCGTTCTTCGCCCGCTACTTCACCGGCCTGCGCCGGCCCAAGCGGAAGATCCTCGGCATGGAACTGGCTGGAGAGGTCGAGGCGGTCGGTGCAACCGTCACCGAGTTCGAGGTCGGTGACCCCGTTTTCGGCGTCAAGGGCTTCGGCGCGCACGCGGAGTTCGTCTGCATTCTGGAGAGTGCTGGGCTGGCGCACAAGCCGGCCGGCATGACCTTCGAGGAGGCTGCGGCGGTCTGCGACGGAGCGATCATCGCGCTGGCTTGCCTGAGAAAGGCGGATCTTGGGCAGGGCCGAAGCATTCTCGTCTACGGCGCGTCCGGATCGATCGGAACCGCGGCGGTGCAGCTGGCCAAGTACTTCGGGGCCGACGTCACCGCGGTCTGCAACACCAAGAACCTCGAGCTCGTGCGATCGCTCGGGGCCGACCGGGTAATCGACTACACACGGAAGGACTTCACCAAGAACGGCGAGACGTACGACGTCATCTTCGACGCGGTCGGCAAGCACTCGTTCAGACGGTGCAGACGCTCGCTGAAGCCGGGCGGGATCTACATCGAAACCGACCTCGGTTTCCTCTGGCACGTTCCGATGCTGGCGCTGCTGACCCGGCGGATCGGAGACAAGAGGGTGACGCTTCCGATCCCGAAGTACACGAAGGAGAACGTCCGCTTTCTCAAGGAGCTCATCGAGGCCGGGAAGTACCGGGCGGTAATCGATCGGCGGTACCCGTTGGAGGACGTGGTCGAGGCGACCCGGTACGTCGAAACGGGACAGAAGACCGGGAACGTCGTCCTGACCGTCCACCGCAACGGCGCAGGGGCAATCGCGTGAAAGCGAGCACGATGAGGGCAGTTGTCCACGACACGTACGGGGCGCCGGATGTCCTGAGACTCGCGGACGTCGAGCGGCCGGCTCCGAAGGTCGACGAGGTTCTCGTACGCGTCCACGCCACGACGGTCACGCGGACGGACTGCCACATGCGCAAGGCGAGCCCGTTCATCTGGCGTTTCATGCTCGGGCTGCTGAGACCCAAGCGAAGGATCCTCGGCCTCGAGTTCGCCGGCGTGGTCGAGGCGGTCGGTGCCGCGGTCAGCGACTTCGCCATGGGAGACCGCGTCTTCGGCCTCCGGAACGGCGCGCACGCCGAGTACGTCTGCGTACGGGAAGCCGGCCTGCTCGCGCACATGCCCGCCGGCATGACGTTCGAAGAGGCGGCGGCGGTCTGCGACGGCATGAGTCAGGCCCTAGGGCATCTCAGGAAAGGAGGCGTCGGAACGGGGACGCGGCTGCTCGTCTACGGGGCGTCGGGATCCTGCGGAACCGCAGCAGTGCAGCTGGCCAAAGAGCTCGGCGCCCACGTCACGGCGGTGTGCAACACGAAGAACGTCGCGCTCGTTCGCTCCCTCGGTGCGGACGAGGTCATCGACTACCTGCAGGAGGACTTCACGAAGAACGGCCAGACCTACGACGTCATCCTGGACCAGTCGCAAAGC
>JACDCN010000217.1 GCA_013817555.1 Actinomycetota bacterium | reverse complement strand
CGTCCAGGAAGCGATCGACATGAGCTACTACATGGGCGGCGAAGGCCGGCGGCTGTTCGGCCAGACGACGCCCTCTGAGCTTCGAGACAAGTTCAACATGTCGGTGCGCATGCCGATCGGGGTCGTCGGCGCGATCACGCCCTGGAACTTCCCGATCGCCATTCCCTCGTGGAAGATCGCGCCCGCGCTCGTCGCCGGGAACACCGTCGTCTTCAAGCCTGCGACCGACACTCCGGCGCTCGGGCAGCGGTTCGTCGAGTTGCTCGACGAGGCTGGAGTTCCCAAGGGTGTCGTGAACATCGTCCACGGGGGCGGCGGCGCGGTCGGCGATCGCCTGGTTCGCCATCCCGATGTGCCGGTCATCACGCTCACGGGGTCGCGCGACACCGGTGTCACGGTGATGCGCAACGCGGCGGAGGGGCTCAAGCGGATCCACCTCGAGCTCGGCGGCAAGAACGCGATCATCGTGCTCGAGGATGCAGATTTCGACCTGGCGGTCGACGGGATCCTATGGTCCGCTTTCGGCACCTCGGGTCAGCGTTGCACCGCAGCCAGCCGCGTGATCGTCCACGAGAAGGTGTACGGGGAGCTCTCGAGCAGGCTCGTCGATGCGGTGGAGAAACTCACGCTCGGCCCGGGCTGGGAAGAGGAGACCGACGTGGGCCCGGTGATCAACCAGAGCGCGCTCGACAAGATCCACTCGTACACGGAGATCGGAGTCGACGAGGGCGGCAAGCTCCTCACCGGCGGCGAGATCGCGGCCGATGGCGACCTCGCGAAGGGCTTTTACTACCGCCCCACGATCTTCGGCGACGTCGAGCCCGGTATGCGGATCGCGCAGGAAGAGATATTCGGCCCGACGACCGCTCTCATTCCCGTCAAGGACGCGGACGAGGCGATCCGAGTGTCCAACGGCGTGCGCTTCGGGCTCTCGTCCTCGATTTTCACCCAGGATGTCAACCGCGCGTTCCGCGCGATGCGCGACCTCGAGGCGGGGATCACGTACGTGAACGCGGGCACCACCGGCGCCGAGGTGCACCTTCCGTTCGGAGGCACGAAGGACACGGGTAACGGCCACCGTGAGGCCGGCCAGGCCGCGCTCGACGTCTACACCGAGTGGAAGTCGGTCTACGTCGACTACTCGGGGACGTTGCAGCGCGCGCAGATCGACAACGCGTGACCGAGAGGATCAATCTCGCGGAGAAGCTCGCGCTCGTCGACGAGGCGTTCCAACCGAAGATCGTCGGGCGCTACAACGACGACAAGGTCATGGTCGGGAAGATTCGCGGCGAGTTTGTCTGGCATTCGCACCCGGATACCGACGACTTCTTCCTCGTCCTCGACGGCCGGCTGACGATCCAGCTCCGCGACCGCGACATCGAGCTCGGACCGGGCGAGATGTTCGTCGTGCCGCGCGGAGTCGAGCACTGCCCGCGGGCCGACCGTGAGGCTCACATCCTGCTCATCGAGCCGGCGGGAACGCCGAATACAGGAGACTCGGCGGAACGCGAAGCGGCGCCAGAGGAAGAGATCTGAGTCGGGTCAAGCTGGTTTGGTTCGTGCCCGAGGACGCGCTCGACTCCACGCGCTCCGCTGTCTTCGACGCCGGAGGCGGGTGGATCGGGGAGTACGAGCGCTGCTCGTGGTACGTGGCCGGCACGGGCACGTTCCTCGCTGGCCAGGAGACCGACCCGGCAGTTGGGGAGCGGGGGACGGAGCAGCGAGTCGCCGAGCTCCGGGTCGAAACCGTAGTCCCCTCCGAGCGGCTGGAGGCCGCGGTCGCGGCGCTCAAGCTCGCGCACCCTTACGAGGAGCTCGCCTACGACGTCTACCCGCTAGTAGATGTTTGATCGGGAATTCACGGCGGACCGGATGACGGCCACGACACGGCGCCGGATCGCCACCCTCCCTCGTCGCCCAGGCTTCCCAGCCTGCACGACGAGTGAGTGCGTCGCCCGGGTTGGTCGTGACCGCCCCCGCCTGCGCGTCAATTCCCGACCGAACATCTCCGACCTGTGAAGGCGACGCTCTTCACCGACGGGGGCTCGAGGGGAAATCCCGGCCCCGCCGCCTACGGGTTCGTGCTCGAGGCGGAGGACGGAACCGTGCTCGACGCGCGCGGCGAGACGATCGGCGTCGCGACCAACAACGTCGCCGAGTACTCGGCGCTCGTCGCAGGACTCGAACGAGCGGCGGAGGTGGGAGTTGACGAGCTCGAGGTCGTCTCCGACTCCGAGCTCCTCGTCAAGCAGATGCGCGGCGAGTACAAGGTCAAAAACCGCGCACTCCAGGAGCTCTTCCTCGACGCCTCACGGCTCGCTCGCAAGATTCAGCGCGTGAAGTACACCGCGGTACGCCGTGAGCACAACGAGCTCGCGGACAGCCTCGTGAACGAGGCGCTGGATCGCGCAACCTCCTGATCGGCCATCTTGCGCCACGACTTCCGTATGGGCACGATCCGCCGTAGTCGGAGGGTGATGTCGCACGGTGCGACGCGTAGTTGATACCTAACGCGTCCGGCTTGCCACCGGATCCGGTTCGACTCCGGCGCCCTCCGACCAACGAGCAGTAGGCGAGCGGTCGCGGACGGCAGCCGCGCGTATCGGCCACTCGCCTGCTCTGCTCGATCGAGCTAGAGTGTTGGCTCGGGTATCAGCTGCGCGTCAGTGCGGTGTCACCAATGCGGCCCGCTCCGGCGGGCCGCAGCCTTTCCGGGAGATTTCGGCGCGGCGGCTATAATCGCCCGCTCCGGCGGATGTAGCTCAGTTGGTAGAGCGTCTGCTTGCCATGCAGAAGGTCGTGGGTTCGAGCCCCATCATCCGCTTCACAGAACCCGCTGGAAACGGCGGGTTTTTCTGCGCCCACGTTCACGACTCCGAACAGGAGCAAGCGCCTTAGTCAGCTTCTAGTCAGCCTTCAGCCGGTCGGAGGAGGCGCTTAGAGTGGCCAGCGTCCCCCCGACTAAGCGCATCCTCACGCTCGTTCCCTCGGAGACGCTGAAATCTCTCAATGACGACCAGAAGATCGCCGTCCGCTTCCTCGACTGGCATCTTCGCTTCCGCTTCGAGCAACAACAGCACGCCCCGCTCGAGGTGGTCGACAGCGCTCCATGCGGCGTCTTCCTCACCCGCCGGCACGTTCAGCGCTACCTGAAGCACGTCCGGTATCGAAAGACCGGGATCAGGTTCGCAGCCGAAGTGATCAACAGCCTGATCGCCCTCGGCCTCCTTGCCGACACGGGCGAAGCGAAGAGACCCCGACGAACTGCGAATCGGATCGCGGCGGCCGCCAAATTCCAGAAATCAGGACAAGTTCAGAGCGAAGGTGGAAGAGACGCGCAGCCCTTCCTCGAGCACTCCTATTGGTGGAGAGTCTTCAAGGTCGGGCCTCTGGAGCTCGTGGTGCGTGCGTATACGCGAACCCGTGGTGCGTACTCGAGTGGGGAGACACTTCAAGGAGTTCCGCGCTGCCTAGCGTCTCTGTGTGCATTCGCCCGTCGTCAAGGTCTGATTCCGCCCGCAAGAGATCGTAGATCCTTCCGAAAGGGGTCGGTGCAGTGGGTCTTTCTGCATTCCGGCCCTCCATGAGCGGGTCTCTCTCGTCTCACGCCCGTCGATGGAGCGCCGATCGACCGTCTGGCCCGCGCCGTGGGATGGACGATTGCTGTCACGACTGTTACAAGTGACCGGTGGACTACTTGGCGGCTTCCAGCTCATACTGGCTCGACCGTTGCTGAGCGGCGCTCGCGCAGATTCCGGTCGCGCGAAGACCCCGAAAGGCGGCCGCTTCGGCCGACCCTGTCTACAATCCCGCTCGTGAGCACTCGACACGCCGCGTGTAGCTGTGAGCAGCTCCGGCTCACCGTCGAGGGAGAGCCGGTTCGAGTCTCGATCTGCCACTGTCTCGCCTGCCAGCGTCGAACTGGAAGCGTCTTCGGTGTCCAAGCGCGATTCGACGCAGAACAGGTAACGACCGAGGGCGCCTCGCGGCAGTACATCCGGGTCTCAGACGAGGGAGAGAAACGCGCCTTCTTCCACTTCTGTCCGGACTGCGGCGCGACCGTCTTCTACACCATGGAGGCCACGCCTGGAATTGTGGCCGTCCCCGTGGGCGCGTTCGCGGATCCTTCCTTCCCTGCGCCGACAAGGTCGGTCTGGGAGGAGCGGCGACATTCGTGGCTGCGGCTTCCAGACGACATCGAACACGTGAGCTAACCGGAGGAGAGGTCACGCG
>JACDCN010000216.1 GCA_013817555.1 Actinomycetota bacterium | reverse complement strand
AACCGCGAGAACGTACGCCGCGATCGCGCCCAGCGTCGCGAGCTCCCGGACGACCTTGGATAGCCGGAGCAGCCAGCCGAGCCCGTAGACGCCGAGGGCGAGGAAGGCGACGTTTTGCCCGGAGACGGCGAGCAGATGCGCGAGCCCGGACGCCCGGAAATCCTCCCGGACGGGCTCCGCCAGCCCCTCGTCCTCGCCGAGGACGACGCCCAACACGAGCGCGCGCTGCACCCCGCTCGAGCCGCGCCCGACTGCTCGCTCGATTCGATCGCGCAGGCGATCGCCGCCACCCGCGACGCCACCGCGACTTCCGACCTGTCGCCACGTGCCCGCGCGCCCGACCACATGGATCCCCTGGCGCGCGAGCCACGCACGCTCGTCGAAACCGCCGTCTTCCGCGCCGCGAGGCTCGGTCACGCGCACGACCGTTTCCAGGATCGCGCCGCGCGGAGGTGAGCGGCCCACGGGCAGCACGAGGAGCACTCGTTCTCGCAACGGTTTTCCGCGGAACTCTCGAGTCTCGGACGGCACGCGGATCGCCCAGGGCGTCTGCCGCGCGGGTCCGGTGACAACGAGCTGCGCCGTTCCCGACTCGCCGAGCTCAGACAAGAGCACGCTCTGGCCCATTGCTTCGAGCCGTAACGCGCCCCACCAGAGTCCCGTCAGAGCCAGCACCGCTCCGAGCGCGGCCACCCGCCCCGATCCGCCGCAACAGTAAACCCCCGCCAGAGAGACGAGCGCGAGCACGACGAGAACGGAGCTCCGCAGCGTGATCCAGTTCGACGCCGCCAGGCCGGCGCACGCCGAGCCCGCGAGCATCGCCGGCCACTGGAGCTCGACGGCTCGCCTCACGGGGTCACGAGGTCGCGCAGCTGTTCGACGCGCGTTGGACCGATGCCCGGGACGGCGTCCAGATCGTCCACCGATCTGAACGGTCCGTGCTCGACCCGGTAGTCGAGGATCTTCTGAGCGGTGATTGGCCCCACCCCCGGGAGCTCGTCGAGCTCTTCGAGCGTTGCCGTCGCCAGGCTCGGCTTCGATCCGAGGAGACCGGCAGTCGCCGCGCCAAGGTCAGCTTCCGCCTCCGCAGAGGTCGGGCTGCTCGTAACCACCCGCCGCGGAACGAGCACCTGAATCCCGTCCACCAGCGGCGCGGCCAGGTTGAGCGCGGCGAGCTCCGCGCGCCCGGTCGCTCCACCCGCGCGCGCGACCGCGTCTGCGACCCGCGCGCCCTCTCGAAGTCGATACAGCCCGGGACGGCGAACCGCCCCCACAACGTGCACCACGAGAGGGACCCGCCCCGAGTGAGAGGTGATCGAAGTAGGGGTCGACGCGGCCTCGAGAGGAGCAACGATCTCGGGCGCGCTCGAGGTGCCCGTCCTCGCAAGGCGCGGACCCGCAAGAACGAGCAGCGCAAAAAGCGCGCTTACGAGGACGAGCGCGGTCGACCGCGAGACAGAGACGGAGGGCATGCGTTCATCGTCGCCAGCATTGAGTAACGCATGGGAAACGTCTTAGTCGAATAAGTGCGCCAACATCGAGCCTCCGTGCGGAGCAGGAGTCCGGCCTCGATCAGATCACGAAGTTGACGAGCCTCCCGGGGACGACAACCGTGCGCGTCGCCTCCGCCCCATCCATGAATGCACGAACCCGGTCGGACGCGCGAGCCAGCGCCACAAGCTCCTCCTCGGGCAGATTCGGAGCAACGTGCAGACGATCGCGGATCCGTCCGTTCACCTGGACGACGACCTCGACCGTCTCCCGCTCGAGCAAGGACGGGTCCGCCTCGGGCCAGGACTGCTCCCACAACCGCTCGTGCCCGAGCCGCTCCCACAGCTCTTCCGCGATATGCGGCGCCGAGGGCTGGATCAGGCTGACCGCAGTCTCCGCCGCGAAGCGCGCCCCTGGATCGTCCGGCGATCTCGCGATCTCGTTGACGAGCTCCATCACTGCCGCGATCTGCGTGTTCATGGCGAAGCGCCGGGCGATGTCGTCGCTCACCTTGGCGATCGTCGCGTGTGTCTTTCGAACCAACGGCGTGTCCGATACGGCATCCATGCCCGGATGCTCGGCCTGCTCATGCGCAACTCGCCACAACCGGCGCAGGAAACGCGCCATGCCCTCCAGGCCGGAGTCGTTCCAGTCCACCGCCTGATCGGCCGGCCCGACGAACAAGACGTACAACCGCAGCGCGTCGGCCCCGTGCTCGGCGACGTAGTCGTCCGGCCCGACAGAGGTCCCCTTCGACTTCGACATCTTGGCGCCGCCCATATGCACCCAGCCGTGGTTGAACATGCGCGGGAACGGCTCACGGAAGCCGACGAGGCCGAGATCGTTCATCACCTTGCAGAAGTAGCGCGCGTAGAGCAGGTGCATCACCGCGTGCTCGACTCCGCCGATGTACTGGTCGACCGGCAGCCAGTAGTCGATGACGCCACGTTCGAACGGCGCCTCGTCGTTTCGCGGGTCGCAGTAGCGGAGGAAGTACCAGGACGAGTCGACGAACGTGTCCATCGTGTCGACCTCGCGCGTAGCCATCTCGCCGCAACCCGGACACGGAGCATGCAGCCACTCGTCCGGAGCCGCGGCCAGCGGCGCCTTCCCGCGCGGCGTGTAGTCGTCGACCTCCGGCAGCAGCACCGGCAACTCGTCGTCAGGTACAGCCACGATCCCGCACCGTTCGCAATGGACGACGGGAATCGGACATCCCCAGTACCGCTGCCGTGAGAGCAGCCAGTCCCGCAACCGGTAACGGACAGCGGCTCGCGCGAGGCTTTTCCCTTCCAGCCACGAGACGATCGCCTTCGCTCCGTCCGGAGCGGCCATGCCCGTGAACTCGCCGGAGTCCACCAGCCGCTCGCTCTCCGAATGCGCAGCGAACGCGCCCTCGGCGGCCGGCTCACCTTCGGCGGGAGCAACCACCGGGCGAACGGTCAAGTTGTACCTCTCGGCGAACCCGAAGTCGCGTTCGTCGTGCGCGGGGACGGCCATGATCGCGCCCGTTCCGTAGTCCATCAGGACGTAGTCCGCGACCCAGATCGGGATGGGCTCGCCCGTCGCCGGGTTGACCGCGTGGCGCCCGGTGAAGACGCCGTCCTTCTCCTTCTGCTCGCGCTCCACGACGGTTCGTGCAGCCGTCCGCCGCACGTACTCGAGCACCTCGGTCTGCTCCGGCTGGCCCTGTACGAGCTCGGCGACCAGCGGGTGCTCAGGCGCCAGCACGAAAAAGGTGGCGCCGAAGAGCGTGTCCGGACGGGTGGTGAAGACCTCGACGTCCACCTCCGAGCCTTCGACGCGGAAGAGGATGTCGGCGCCCTCCGAGCGGCCGATCCAGTTGCGTTGCATGGTCAGGACGCGCTCGGGCCATGATTCGAGCAGCTCCATGTCATCGAGCATCTGCTGTGCGTAGTCCGTGTAGCGGTAAAACCATTGCTCGAGGCTCTTCGACTCCACCTCTGTTCCACAGCGCTCGCAGCGGCCGTCGATGACCTGCTCGTTGGCCAGAACCGTCTGATCCTTCGGACACCACTTGACCGGCGCCTCCTTGCGATAGGCCTGGCCGGCTTCGAAGAACCTCAGGAACAACCACTGTGTCCAGCGGTAGTACTCGGGCGTGTGCGACGAGATCTCCCGCGTCCAGTCGATCGCCCAGCCGATCCGCTTCATCTGCTCGCGGATGGACGCGATGTTCCGCTCGGTGATCAGTCGGGGATGACCTGCCTCACGGATCGCTGCGTTCTCGGCGGGCAGCCCGAATGCGTCCCAGCCCATCGGGCGCAGCACATGACGACCCCTACGGCGCCAGAAATGGCCGAGGACGTCGACGATCGTGTAATTGCGGACGTGGCCGACATGCAGACGACCCGAGGGGTACGGGAGCATCTCGAGGAGGTAGTACTTCTCATCGGGCAATGCTCCCGGCTTCGACTTCGGAGTCACGAAAGCAGCCTCATCCTCCCAGACGCGCTGCCACTTCTCCTCGGTCACTTGCGGGTCGTAATCGTCCATCGCCTTCTCAGTTCTCCTCTTCACTTCGATTGGGGGAACAAAAAAGCCTCTCGTGCGAGAGGCTCAGAGGAACGCCCGCGGCTCTCGCCACGCCCGTTCCCCGCCTACGTAAGAAGCTGTGCCATGCTCCGAAAAGGGTAACAGGCAGAATCGGTGGATGCTCGAGCTCTTCCCGGATTCCGCACGGACCGAGCAGGGGGAGCTGATCGTGGGCGACATCGGTGCTATCGACCTCGCGGAGCGCTTCGGAACCCCGCTCTACGTCTACTGTGAGAACACCCTGCG
>JACDCN010000026.1 GCA_013817555.1 Actinomycetota bacterium | reverse complement strand
CGTCGGCGATGAAGAGGATGCGCAGCGCGAAACCTCTAGAGCGCTACGGGACGCCGAGCGTTGCCGACAGATAGACCTGAATGGCGACGTTGTTGCCGCCGTCGGCGGCGAAGCGCTCGAGCGCCTGGCGCTCGAACCTGCTGATGTCCGCGACACGACCCAGCTTGGAGGAACCCGCAGCGACGTTGGCGCCCACCGTCAGTCCCTTGTCGGGTCGGACGTTCTGGAGAGCGAGGACGAGTGAGGGGGCCGAAGTCGGCCGGAGCTCGATCTCTGCTCCGATCTTCCGACCTGAGACGAGCTGGCTGCGGATGGCGATGACGGTTCCGTCGACGGGCGAATAGACATCGGTTCCCGCCACAGCGCCGACGTCCAGCGTACGAAGAGCCCCGCTCTCGAGCTGGTACCACGCGAGCCCTTTGCGCTCGTACCCGGTGATCCTCCGCCACAAGCGGGCCAGCAATCCCTCGTTCGCCTGCGGCCCGACCGGCTGGAGCACCAGCGCTCCCTCGTCGGATCCGTGAAAGCCCACCGCCGTGACGCCGCCCTGTGCGACGGGCGACTGCACGCGTAGATTGCCCACGGTCGCGAGCACCTGCGGCTCGGGTGGAGCCGAGGTGACGGGCAGTGGAGCGGGCACAGGAGCTCCGGTGGAGCTGGACACCCCGTTGTTGTCGAACGCCGTCAGAAGAAGCGTCGCGATAGCGACGACGCCGATCACCATGGCGATGGCGAACCAGCGCGCTCTCGCCTGAGCCCGCCGCCGATTGGCGCGCAGCCTCGCGGCATGCCGTGAGCGCGGAGTCGCCATTTGCGGGACCGTAGCAAGGTCGGAGGAAACCTTGGCACCCCGGAACGTCGCGATACGATCGCTGCGATGGCCGGCCCCGGCCCGACGATCCAGATTCCGCGATGGATTCAGCTCGTGGGTCTGCCCGTGCTCCTGGTGCTCGCCTTTCTCTTGGCGAGCACGCTCGGCCACGTTCTCTTTCTCTTCCTCACCGCGTCCGTCATCGCGTTCATGCTGAACCCGCTCGTACGGGATCTGACGCGGCTCAGGGTTCCGCGCGCACTTTCGGTGATGGTCGTGTACGCGATCTTCGTCGCAGCGGTCGTCGCGCTCTTGATCGCGATCGGCGTTGTCGCATTCGATCAGGCCCGTAGCGCGGCCGAGCGCATGGACGACTACGTGACTGACGTCGACCCGGCGACCGGTCAGACCACCGCGGAGATGGATATTGACGGTCTCCAGCTTTGGTTCGACGACCACGGCCTCGAGCGGATCCAGGTTCGCGAGCAGATCACCGGGTGGATCGACTCGCTCGGAACGGGCGAGATCTCGGGATATGTCCAAGACGGAATCGAGTTCGCGCAGGGAGCGGCTCTCTCCGTCGTGCTGTTGCTCTTCTCGGCAATCCTGATTGTCGTCATCTCGATCTACATGCTGCTCGACATGCCCCGGCTGGAACGCTCGATCGACGCGCGCTTTCCACCTCAGGGCGGCTCGCCTCTTACTCAGCAGATCGAGACCGCGCTGTGGGGCTACGTGAAGGGCCAGGCGATCCTCTCGACCGTCATCGGCACGAGCGCCGGGGTCGGGATGTGGGTTCTCGGCAGGACCGGCTTGGTCGAGGGCGCGGAGGAATACGCGTTGCTGTTCGGGCTCTGGACGGCGTTCATCGAGGTGATCCCCTACATCGGCCCGTGGCTGTCCGCGGTGCCACCCGTGATCTACGCGCTCTTCGTCGATCCGATCGGGGTCGTCTGGGTCGGGTTGCTCTTCCTCTTCATCTACCAGGTGGAGGGCCACATCGTGGTGCCGAACGTGATGGCGAGCGCGCTTCGGCTGCACCCGCTGCTCGTGATCTTCGGGCTCCTCGCCGGAGGCGAGCTGTACGGGATCGCCGGCGTCCTGATGGCGCTCCCGACGATGGCGGGACTGAGGGCGGTGTGGGGGTTCTTCCGGCCACGCGTTCGACTCGAGCGCTGGGATCGGGGCTCGCTGGACATTCCTATCGAGGTGGAATTGGAGCCTCCTCAGGTGGAGCCGCCGCGGGCGGCAAGCCGCTCGGGATAGCTTCTAGTGGTCTAGCGCATGTGGAACACGATCACCGCCGAGGCTGCTCGAGAGAGCCCGCTCTGGGCTGACGCGCTCAAGCCGGTCGAGGAGCGGCGCCACGAGCCCGTTTTCTCGCCGCTCGCCCCGCCGGAGCTCGCGCAAGGGCTCGAGACGATCTACGAGGGGTACCTCGTCCACTACGGTCGTTCTCGGCTCTTCGCTCCGCCCGACGCCGACACCGCTCTCCTCCTTGGCGATTACCTCTACGCCCAGGGTCTCGTTCACGTTGCAGCTACGGGAAACGTGGAGGCGGTCGCCGACCTTGCGGAGCTCATCTCGTTGTGCGCGCAGGCGCGCGCGGAAAGGAGGAATGGGGACGGAGCCGCCTGGGCTGCGACCGCGTCCCGGCTCGGAGCAGGCGGCCTTGACGACGCCCGGAACGCGCTCCGGCTCGACGCCGACACGACCCTTCTGGAAGAGCGCGCGCGGGCGGCAGTGGGCGACGAGCGGGTCGACCGCACGCTCGCCGCGCATGCCCTGTTCGTCGATAGAGTCGGCGCGAATGAGTGAATTCTTCGTGGCCGTGCTCGCTGATGCCGCCGACGAGGGCAAGAACATCATCGTCTCGATGCTCGTCGTCGGGCTCGTCTTCCTCGCCGTGATCTTCCTCGGCGACCTGAACGGCTGGTTCGCCCGCCGCCGCCACCGCCGCCACTCCTAGCCACTTCCGCATCTCTCGCCGCCCGCGAAGACGGACGATCGTGGTGGGCGAAACGCGTGGTGAGTGGTCATCTCGGCACCACTAGAAAGGATTCGCTCCTGGCAGAGATCGATGTGAACAGCTCAGGGAGACCACTTCTTGCAGTGATCGAAGAGGTCGAAGGCGGGGCGGCTTACGTGGTGACGAAGCGAGATCGCCCAGCCGCGGTCCTGATGCCCATCCAGAAGGTGGAGGATCTCATGGCGTCGACCGTCGCCGGCGGCGGGAGGTAGCTGCGACCGCCGGTGGATCGCGCTGGACTTGGGCACCGTACGGCACTTGTCCCTCTCGGACATGTCGTCCAAAGGGCCCAGACTAGACTCGACCCGGTGGCGAGTGCTCCGCGAGATCTGCGTCAATGGATCGCGCTCCTCGAGCGCGAGGGCGAGCTTCGGCGCATCTCAGCCGAGGTCGACCCGGATCTCGAGATCACCGAGATCGTCGATCGCGTCGTCAAATCCGGCGGGCCCGCGCTCCTCTTCGAGAACCCGAAGGGATCGAAGCACCCGTTGCTGATCAACCAGTTCGGCACCGAGCGGCGCATGTGTCTCGCGCTCGGCGTCGAGCGTCTCGACGACGCTGCCGCCAAGCTCGGCGACGTGCTCGACATGCAGCCGCCGCAGGGCATCATCGAGAAGGTGAAGGGCCTCCTCAAGCTGAAGTCGGTCGCCGACTCGCTTCCGAAGACAGTCTCCAAGGGGTCGTGCCAGGAGGTCGTGCTCCAGGGCGACGACGTCGAGCTTGGACTCCTCCCCATCCAGCGCTGCTGGCCCGGAGACCCCGCGCCGTTCATAACGCTCCCCGCGGTGATCACGAAAGACCCGCAGACGGGAGTCCGCAATGTCGGTATGTACCGGATGCAGGTGATCGATCGCGCCTCGACCTTCATGCACTGGCAGATGCACAAGGACGGACGGGCGGACTTGCTCGCCGCGGAAGACGGGCGTATCCCCGTCGCGGTCGCGATCGGGCTCGATCCCGTGAGCGCCTACTCCGCAAGCGCGCCGCTCCCGCACCACCTCGACGAGCTCATGCTCGCGGGCTTTCTCCGCGGCGAGCCGGTCGAGCTCGTTCGCTGCAAGACGATCGACCTCGAGGTGCCCGCGAACGCCGAGATTGTGCTCGAGGGAACCGTCTCTCGTGACGACGTGGGCATCGAGGGCCCCTTCGGCGATCACACCGGCTACTACTCGCATGCCGAGGAGTTCCCCATCTTCCGGATCTCGGCGATGACGATGAGGCGCGACGCGATCTACTCTTCGATCGTCGTAGGCAAGCCGCCCGCTGAGGACGCCTGGCTCGGAAAGGCGACCGAGCGGATCTTCCTGCCCGCGGTGCGGATGACTCTGCCCGAGCTCGTCGACTACGACCTTCCTGTTGCGGGCGCGTTTCACAACTGCGTGATCGTCTCGATCCGCAAGGCCTTCCCGGGTCATGCCCAGAAAGTGATGCACGCGCTCTGGGGGCTGGGGATGCTCTCGCTGACGAAGTCGATCGTCGTTGTGGACGAGCACGTGAATGTGCACGACTACGCCGACGTCTTCTTCCGCGTGACCGCGAACGTCGATCCGAAGCGGGACGTGCTCATCAGCGAAGGCCCGCTCGACCACCTGGACCACGCCCCCGGGCGGCAGTTTTACGGCGGAAAGCTCGGGATCGACGCGACGCACAAGCTTCCGGAAGAAGACGCGCGCGTTTGGCCCGAGGAGATCGTGATGTCGGACGACGTGCGAGAGAAGGTCTCACAGCGGTGGGACGAGTACGGAATTGGTGAGCTGCCTTCGGAATGATGCGGCCATGTCGCGATGCGGCGCTGGACGCCGCGATGCAGCGTCCTCAGTCGCGCCCATACCAAATTGGTATGGGCGCTCCCTGCGTCCTTGCCTCGCGGCGTCCAACATCCGCCTCGCGACGGGCGATCATCCCGAAGGCAGCCCCCTCCCCTGACGCGCGTCGCCCCGACCAGTAAGAATCCCATGCGTCAGCCGATACGTCGTTGACAGCGGCGACGGCCGAACGATTGAATCCCGTCCAGGTCTGCGTTGAGCATTAACGGTCCAGACACCCCGCACTCACCCGGGCCCAGCCTCTGGCCGATCGGGTTCGCGATCGGGATCGCCTGCCTCCTGCTCGGCCTCGTCATCAGTTGGGTCATTGCGGCGATCGGCGCGGTTCTCGCAATCGTCTTCGGGATCCTGTGGGCGCTCGACGTCACGCGCGACGTGCGCGGCCACGTGCCGGCGATCACCCCCGAGACGCGGGCTGCAGCGGCTCAGGCCGAAGCCGAGGTGGAAGCGCCCGAGGAGCCGCTCCCCGCGTACACGCGCTCACGATTCCTGGAGGCGTCTCTGATCGGGCTCTCGGCTGGCATGGGCGCCGTTCTCACGCTGCCCGTCCTCGGCTTCATGGTGCTTCCGTCGTTCACGAACATCGACGAGGACGAGGTCGATCTCGGCCCGCTCGACAACTTCCCCGAGGGCGAATATGTGATTGCGACCTACCTGTCGAAGCCGGAGCAGGGCGAGGTCTCACGGCGGACGGCGTTCGTCCGCAACAACGGGTCGAGCGAAGCGGGGGAGCCGAGCTTCACGATCCTGTACAGCCGCTGCGTCCATCTCGGTTGTCCCGTCCAGCCGAACGGTCCGATCGACGAGGACGCGATCAAGAAGATCAAGAACGTCGAGCTCAGGCCGGTGCTCGCGCAGTCGTTCGGCTGTCCCTGCCATGGCGGGCAGTACAACGCCGAAGGCAACCGCACCGCCGGCCCGCCCGTGCGGTCGCTCGACCGCTACAGCTTCTCCATCCGCAACGGCAAGCTCATCCTCGGCGAGCTCTACGCGGTCGGGAACGTCTCGGGGACGGGGGCGAACGCGACGATCGCCAAGTACCCGTGGTCGGTGCCGGGCACCCACGTGGACGGGCTCGAGTCCTGGCTCTACCCAATCGTTCCCAGCCAGGTGACCGGCTAATGGCAAGACGCAAGACCAGGAAGCAGACCATGGTCGACCTGGCGGTGCTCGCCCCGCTCGACTGGGTCGACGAGCGCACCGGCGCAGTCCGCGGAACGAAGTGGTTCCTCTTCCGGAACGTCCCGCGCGACATCAGCTGGGCCCAGACGCTCGGCTTCGGCACGCTGATCGCGTTCGCCGTTCAGACGCTGACCGGAGCGATCCTGGCGATGTACTACAAGCCGGCTTCGGAGATCGACCCGACGACCGGCAAGCCGCTCGCGTACGCGTCGATCGAGCACATCACGAACGACCTGACGCTCGGCTGGCTCGTGCGCGGGATGCACCGCTGGGGCGCGAGCGTCTTCGTGATCCTCCTCTTCATGCACATGGCCCGCGTCTTTCTGTTCGGGGCGTACAAGTATCCGCGTGAGCTGCTCTGGATCACCGGCGTGCTGATCCTCGCGATGGGGATGCTCATGGGTTTCACCGGTTATCTGCTGCCTTGGGATCAGACCGCGTACTGGGCGACCGTTGTCGGCATCAATTTGAACGGCACCGCGCCCTTCGCCGGGCCCTGGCTGTCGCAGTTCCTCGCGGGCGGCGCGGAGATCGGGTCGGACACGCTCGCCAAGTGGTACGCGCTCCACATGCTGCTGATCCCGGGCGCGCTGATCGCGCTCATCGGCATTCACCTCTACCTTGTCGCACGACTCGGGATCACGTCGCCTCCGTGGTCTGACGAGGCTGCGGGACGCGAGCGGCCCGTGCGCAAGCCGACGGGAGCGCGCGCTGGGCTCGTCCGGCCGGGAAGTGGGAGCAAGTAGTGGCCAAGGGACTCGGCGAGCAAAACCGCGAGTGGTACGCCCGCTACAAGGACGACGTCAAGAAAGAGGGCAAGGCCTTCTTCCCGCGGGCGATGCTGCACGACACGATCATGGGGATCGTCGTCGTCGGTGTCATCATCGGCCTCGCGGTCATCTGGTTCTACGATGCGGACGGGACCGAAGCGGGGGTCCTCGGCCCTTGGTACGAGGATCCGGCGGAGCCTGGTACGACGGACTTCATCCCGCGCCCGGATTGGTACTTCTACTTCCTCTTCTATCTCCTGCGCATCTTCGAATGGCCGGAGACGGTAGTGATCGCCACGGTGGGCATCCCGACCATCCTGCTCATGCTCTTGATTGGCCTCCCGTTCTACGATCGGCGTCGTGAGCGGCGCCCGTCACGACGGCCCGTGGCGATGGTCGCCGCCGTCTTGACCGTTCTCTCAATGGGAGTGCTGACGTACAAGGGCGCGACCGCGGAGGAGACCCTCGGGTCCACGTTGATCGCCGATGGCGTACCCAACGAGTGGGCGGAGAAACAGGGCTTCGTCGGGAACCAGAAGGCTGAGGCGGGAGCGGAGCTCTTCGCCGCGACCGGATGCCTGCAGTGTCACATCTATCTCGGCCTCGGCGCCGGCAACCTTGGCGCCCCCGACCTCTCCGAGATCGGGCAGACCAACGACGTCGCGTACTTCGTCCAGTACCTGTCGAACCCAGCGCGTTTCGGGAACACCGTGATGGGCTCGTACTCGTATCTCGGACAAGAGAACCTGGCAGCGCTCGGGGCATTTCTCGAAGCGTCGAAGGGCGGAGAAGAACCCGATTCGCGGTAGAGCGAGGTTGCCACGCGCCCGTCCAACGGCGCCCGGATACCCTTGATTCATGCGCGTTTTTCTCGGCGTTACCGGCGCCTCCGGCGCTCCGTACGCCGAGCGCTTGCTCCGCGCGCTTGCCGCTGCTGATTGCGAGGTCGGGCTCTCGGCTTCCCGTTCGGGGATCGAGGTCATCGCCACCGAGCTCTACCGCGATCCTTCGCTCGCGCGCGAGGAGGTGCTCGAGCGCTTCGTCGGTGACGCCGCCTCCCACGTCACGGTCTACGGGGAAGGCGACTTCAAGAGCCCGTACGCGAGCGGTTCGGCCAAGGTCGACGCGTATGTGATCTGCCCCTGCTCGATGGCGACCGTTGGGACGCTCGCCTCCGGCGCGATGCAGAACCTTATTCACCGGGCCGCGTCGGTCGCGCTCAAGGAGCGCCGCAAGCTCGTGCTCGTCCCGCGCGAGACTCCGCTCTCCTCAATTCATCTGCGCGGTCTCGCGACCTTGAACGAGGCGGGTGCGGTAATCCTGTTCGCGGCGCCGGGCTTCTACCACGCCCCGGAGACCATCGACGATCTCGTGGACTTCCTCGTCGCGCGCTGTCTCGATCAGCTCGGCATCGAGAACGTGCTCGCAAAGCGCTGGGGGGATTCGTCGTGACTCACGAGACCGGAAGGCTCCCATCGGACGAGGTGCGCGGGATGTTCGACCGCATCGCCCCGGTCTACGACGTGATGAATCGCGCGATGACCGCCGGGCTTGACCAGCGCTGGCGACGTCTTGCAGTGCGCGAGGTCGTCTGGCCGGGCGATCGAGTGCTCGACGCTTGCTGCGGCACGGGTGATCTCGCGATCGAAGCGGAGCGCCGCGGAGGAAAGGTGGTCGGCCTCGATTTCTCCGAGCGGATGCTCGAGCGCGCGCGGAACAAGTCGGGCACGATCGACTGGGTTCGAGGAGATGCCCTCGCGCTGCCGTTCTCGGACGGAGAGTTCGACGCGGTGACGGTTGGGTTCGGAGTCCGCAACCTCGACGATCTCGAGGGCGGGTTGCGTGAGCTCCATCGTGTGCTTCGTCCGGGAGGCAAGGTCGCCGTGCTCGAGATCACGCGTCCGCGCGGCCTCCTGCGCCCGTTCTTCCGGCTGTGGTTCGACGTTCTCGTTCCGTTTGCCGGCAAGGTGCTTCCGGGCGGGAAGGCGTACACGTACCTCCCGGCGAGTGTTCGCCGCTTCCCCGGGCCCGAAGACCTCGCCGCGCTGTTCGCGTCCGCCGGCTTCCAGGGAGTGCGCTACCGGCTGCTCGGCGGCGGCAGCGTGGCCCTGCACACTGGGACGCGCCCGAAGTGAGCGCCCAAGCAGTTCTCCAGGAGGCAAGGCCGTATCTCGGCGAGCTGGAGCAGCGGCTCGAGCTCGCGGTCGAGCGGTATCCAGGGCTCGTCGCAACCGTGGGACGAAACGCTGTGGCCTCCGGTGGGAAGCGTCTGCGCCCTCTCCTGGTCCATCTGACGGCGAATGAGCGAGAGCATGCCCTTCGTTGCGGCGTCGCGGTGGAGCTCGCGCACGTGGCGACGCTCGTCCACGACGACCTCATCGACGGGGCCGAGCTCAGGCGTGGGCAGTCGTCGGCTTGGCACGAGCACGGCGAGATCGCAGCGAAAGCAGGCGGCGACTACCTGTTCTCCCGCGCCTTTGCCGAGCTGGCCGCTGCGGGCGATCTCGAGGGTGTCGACATCCTCGCGCGAGCCTGCCTCGCGATCGCGCGAGGAGAGGCGATGCAGCAGCGGCAAGCGCACGATCCCGACACTCCGATCGAGGCCTACCTCGACCGGATCTCCCTGAAGACCGGGAAGCTCTTCGAGGCCTCGTGCCTGCTCGGCTCGCGAGACGCGCGGCTCGGGGAGTTCGGGCTCGCGCTCGGCATCGCGTTCCAGATCGCGGACGACATCCTCGACTGCGTCGGCGACACGATCGAGACCGGAAAGATCCCTGGCGCGGACCTCCGGGAGGGCGTGCCGACGCTGCCGCTCATCCTCGCGGCGCGCGAGGACGACGTCGTGCGCCGCGCGCTCGAGGGAGGGCCGCTCGAGGGCGCGCTGGTCCGTGTCGCCGCGACGAACGCGCTCGACCGTTCCAGGGCCATGGCCCTCGACTACGCTAGGAAGGCGAGGGAGTTCCTGCGGGACGAGCCCGATCTGGAGGCACTCACGCACATCGTCATCGACCGGGAACGGTGAGGGACCACATGGCCGTCGTCGAGCTGAGCACGCTGGAGCCGATCCGCGAGAAGATCGAGGCGGGCGAGCGGCTCGGGTTCGAGGATGGGCTCGCGCTCCTCGAGTCGGATGATGTGCTCGCCCTCGGTGGGCTCGCAGATCGTGCGCGTCGTGTCCGCGGCGGCACTGACGAGGTCTTCTTCGTGCAGAACCTGTACGTGAACCAGACGAACGTCTGTCGCGTGAAGTGCAAGTTCTGCGCCTTCGCCGCGACCCAGAAGCAGGCTCAGGCCTACACGATCACCGCGGACGAGCTCGTCGAGGACGTCCTCCACCAGCGGGAGGCCACAGGGTTCACGGAGATCCACATGGTCAACGGCGAGAACCCGCACGTCGACTTCGAGTTCTACCGAGGCACGATCGCGTCGTTGCACGAGGCGCTTCCCGACGTGCATCTCAAGTGCTACACGGCGTCCGAGATTCACCACATGACCACGCTCTCCGGGCTCACGCACGAGGAGGTCCTGCGCGAGCTCAAGGACGCGGGGCTGGGATCGCTTCCCGGAGGGGGCGCGGAAGTCTTCGCCGACCGTGTGCGCCGGCTGGTGGCTCCGGGCAAGGAGCACCCGGACATCTGGTTCCACGTTCACGACACGGCGCACCGCCTCGGCATCCCGACCCACTGCACGATGCTCTACGGGCACGTCGAGACCTACGAAGAGCGGGTGGACCATCTGATTCGCCTCCGCGACCAGCAGGACAAGACAAGGGGCTTCCTCGCCTTCATCCCGCTCGCGTTCCATCCCGAGAACACGGTCTTCGAGCGGCGCGGCTGGCGGCACACGACGGGCTCGGACGACCTGAAGATGCTCGCGGTCTCGCGGCTGATGCTCGACAACGTCCCGAACATCAAGGCCTACTGGATCATGATGGGGATGCCACTCGCCGCGGTCGCGCTCCATTTCGGCGCGAACGACGTGCAGGGGACGGTCGTGCGCGAGGAGATCTTCCATGCGGCCGGCGCGGTCACCGAGACCGAGCAGAAGGTCGAGGAGCTCGTCCGTTTCGTCCGCGAGGCGGGTCGCATCCCGGTGCAGAGAGACACGCTCTATCGGGAATTGCGGCGATGGTGAGCGAATGAGCCGCTCGACCCAGAAGGCTCCCGCCAGCGAGATCATCGAAAAGCGGCCCCTGTACGTCATGACCGCATACGGGCTCGGGGTTTTCGGCGCACTCGTATTGATCGCGTCCGCACTGTTCACACTCGGCGGGTACCTGAGCTCGGACGACACAGCCGTGAGCATCTCGCCGGTCGGCACCATCGTCTGGGGCGGGCTCGTCGTAATCGCCGTTGCGACCTGGCTCTTGCGGCGACGAGGCCGCCTTTGATTCGCCTCGGCCGCATCAGCTACGTGAACATGGCGCCGGTCTTCTACGGCCTGGAGGCCGAGGTCGAGGAGGTGGTCGGCGTGCCGACCGAGCTCAACCGGATGCTGCTCGACGGGGAGATCGACATCGCGCCGATTCCGTCCATCGAGTACGCGCGCAACCACGACCGATTCCGGATCCTCCCGCGACTATGCGTCTCCTCCGAAGGCGCTATCGACTCGATCCAGCTCGTGACGAGAATGCCTTTCGGCCAGGTTCGCTCAGTTGCGGTGACTCCGGAGAGCGCGACCTCGGTCGTCCTCGTTCGCATCCTGCTCCCGAAGGCGGAGATCGTCCCGCTGGGCATGGACGCGGACGCGACGCTGCTGATCGGCGACGCCGCGCTCAGGAGCGCGTTCGAGGATCCCACGCCGCACTTCGATCTCGGCCGCCTCTGGCTCGAGCGGACGGGTCTGCCGATGGTGTTCGCGGTCTGGGCCGCGCCCGAGCCGCTCGTCGAGGGGCTGACGGAGCTCGAGCACGCCCTGGTGGCTTCCGTGCGGCTCGCGCGCTCGGAGCCCGAGCGCCTCGCGCAGCACGCCGCCGAGACCTACGGCTACCCGCCGGGCTTCATGGCCCGCTACTTCGAGAAGCTTCGCTACAGCTTCGGCCCCCGCGAGCGCGCCGGTCTCTACAGCTTCCTCGAGATGGCTCGCGACGCCGGCGAGCTCCCGCACGTCCCGGAGCTCCGGTTCGTGCGCGAGGAGGTCCCGGCGTGACGGTCGCAGCGATCCCAAGTAACAGACTGTTACTTGGGGAGATTCTCGAGAAGGCGATCGACGGCGAGCGAATCTCCGACGAGGACGCGATTACGCTGCTGCGTTCGCGCGACCTCGTCGCGGTGGGACGGGTGGCGAACGAGATCCGCAACCGGCTGACCGATCCGACCAAGGTGACGTTCATCGTCGACCGGAACCTGAACTACACGAACGTCTGCGTCACCGACTGCGACTTCTGCGCGTTCTACCGGCGCCCAGGCGACCAGCGCGAGTCGTATCTGCTTCCCAAGCCGGTCATCTACAAGAAGATCGAGGAGACAATTGCGATCGGCGGCACCGGGCTCCTCATGCAAGGAGGCCATCACCCGGATCTCGGGATCGATTACTACGAGGATCTCTTTCGCTCGATCAAAGCGCGTTACAAGATCCACCTGCACGCGCTCTCGCCCCCCGAGATCCAGCACATCGCGCGGCGCTCGAAGCTGTCGATCGCGGAGACGCTAACGAGACTGCGCGACGCGGGGCTCGACTCCGTTCCCGGTGGCGGGGCGGAGATCCTCGTCGACCGAGTTCGCGCCATCATCGCGCCCAAGAAGACGAAGTCGGACGAATGGCTCGACGTCATGCGGCAAGCGCACAGGCTCGGCATGTCGACGACCGCGACGATGATGTACGGCCACGTCGAGACGCTCGAGGAGCGAGTCGAACACATGCGCCGCATCCGCGAGTTGCAGGACGAGACGCGCGGATTCAGAGCGTTCATCTCGTGGACTTTCCAGCGGGACGGCAACCGCTTGGACGACGTCGTCTCGGATGAGTCGCGGCCGACCTCCTTCGACTACCTGCTGACGCAGGCGGTCTCTCGCATCTACCTCGACAACGTGCCGCACATTCAGTCTTCGTGGGTGACTCAGGGGCTGAAGATCGGCCAGGTCGCGCTCGGGTTCGGAGCGGACGACATGGGCTCGGTGATGATCGAGGAGAACGTCGTCTCCGCGGCCGGAACGACCTACCGCACGACGACTGACGAGCTCGTCCACCTGATCCGCTCGCTCGGCAAGATTCCGGTGCAGCGCGACACGCTGTACCGCGAGGTCAAGGTCTTCGCGTAAAGGCCGCGCTGTCCCGGCGGCTGCATCTGGCCCACATGGAGACCGACCACACAGCCGTTGAGCGTCGCCTTCTTGACGCGGCGCTCCAGCCGGGTGCCGTCGCGCTCGACGCGGGTTGCGGCCGCACGACTCGTCTGCGCGACTACCGCGACCGTATCGTCCGACTGGTCGGTGTCGACGCAGACGAAGACGCCGGCCATGCGAATCCGTACCTCGACGAGTTCGTCCCGGCCGACCTCGACGACTCGCTGCCGTTCGCCGACGCCAGCTTCGATCTCGTCTACGCGAACTTCGTCGTCGAGCACCTTGCACACCCGGAGCGTGCATTCTCGGAGTGGCGGCGTGTCCTGTGTCCCGGCGGCACGCTCGTTCTCCTGACGAGCAACCGCGCGAGTCCGCTGATGGCCGCCGCCGACCGGCTGCCGCAACGTGTGCGCCTGTTGATCAAGCGACGCGGAGCGGGAGCAGTCGACCGCGATGTGTATCCGACGCGATATCTCGCGAATACGGAGAAGCGGCTCGCGCATGTGGCAACAGTGAATGGTTTCGAGCTCGTCTCGGCCGAGTTTGTCGGCACGTTGCACCGGTACGGTGCGCGCGTCCCCACCGCCGCGACGCTGCTTACTGCGATCGAGCGACTCCTGCCGGCCCATCGTCGCTCGACGATCGTGGCCGCCTACCGTTAGCGCGAGGCTGTTCGGATCGTGTAAGAGCCCGCAAATTGCGGCATTGAGTTCGGGTACCCTCGACCGCTCCGTGCTTCGCCTCCTGGTGTTCTCCGCGGTCGCCGCTCTCGCGGCGACTCTCCTCGCCGCCCCCGCGTCGGCGCAGCCGGCCCA